>JAGVUW010000420.1 GCA_019136035.1 Verrucomicrobiota bacterium
GGCCCCCTCGGCGCGGAGATGCTCGCCAATCGGCTCTTCGAGGGCGACCCCGCCGCCTGGACCCTCGAGGGACAGTCGCCCGGCGTCTGCACGATGGCGCGCGAATCGGCGGAGGGCGACAGCCTCCGCATCAGCATCACGGCGCCCGGCCGTGTCGCCTGGGCCTACCAGGTCCACCAGATCGGCCTGAGCTTCAGCGAAGGCGCTGCCTACACCATCCGCCTGCGCGCCCGCGCCGTGCCGGCCCGCCAGGTCAGCGTCAGCCTGCGCCTGGCCGAGGCGCCCTGGACCATCCTTGGCGGCAGCCACGCCCTGGCCCTGACCCCCGACTGGAGCGACCACACCGTGGTCTGCCAGGTCCGCGAGGTACCGGCGGGGCTCCGCCAGCGCTTCAGTGTGAACCTCGGCGATCAGGTCGGCGAGGTCTGGCTGGCAGCGCCGTCACTGCGGCCCGGCCGCGAGCCCTACCGCCCGGCGGCAGGCCAGGCCGACCTCGCCGCCATGGCCCTCCCGGACACCACCGCGCCGGCGCGTTGCCAGGCTGACTTCAGGCGCTTCCTCATCGACACCGAACGCGCCACCATGCAGCGCCTGAAGGCCTTCCTCAAGGACCGCCTCGGTGTGCAGAGCCTGGTGGTCAACAGCCAGGCGAGCTACGGCGGCGCCTACGGCCTCTGGCGCGAGGCCGACCTCGGCGATTACGTCGATATGCACGCCTACTGGCAGCACCCGCATTTCCCCGGCAAGCCATGGGACAGCAGCAACTGGACCATCGGCAATACCAGCATGGTCGAGGCCGACAGCGGCGGCAACGCCGGCCGACTGGTGCTCTACCGGCACGCCGACAGGCCCTTCTCCGTCAGTGAGTACAACCACCCGGCGCCCAACGACCACGCCGCTGAGGTGTTCCCCCTGATCGGCAGCATCGCGGCCCTCCAGGACTGGGACGCGGTCTACCAGTTCACCTATGCCAACGCCGCCACCAGCTACGGCCCGGCCAGGATCGGCGCCTACTTCGAGCTCTGCCACCACCCGGCCCAGGTCGTCTTCACGCCCCTGACCGCGCTGCTCTTCCGCCAGGGCCTGGTCGCGCCGGCGCCGGCGACGCTCACCCTCGACATCCCGAAGGCCGCGCTGGAGGAGCATCTGCAGCGGTCCTTCCCCGGCACGGAGGCCTTCCTCGACCGCGATCAGATCCCGCTCTGGGCCCGCCTCAGCCACCGCTTCCAGGTCCGCGTCGGCGGCGCGGCGCCGGACGATGCCACGGGGCTCACCGCCGTCGGAACGGCGCCCCCCGAGGGGACACTCATCGAGACAGAGATGATGCGCTGGCAGGTCGGCGAGAACGCCCGCTTCACCGTTGCAGCACCCGCCGCGCGCGTCGCGGTCGGACGCCTCGGCGGCAATGCCATCACCCTCGGCGATATGACCCTCACCGTCGGCCTGCCGGCCGGACGCTGGGCCTGCGCCATGGTGGTCGCCGCCGACGGCCAGCCGCTGGCGACCTCCACACGGGCCGTCCTGGCGGTGGTCACCCGCGCCGAGAACGCCGGCATGGTCTGGGATGACGCCCGCCACAGCGTCGGCCGCCACTGGGGCGAGACGCCCGTGATGATGGAAGCGGTGCCCTTCACTCTCGACGGCCCGGGCGCCGCCCCGCGCGCCCACGCCCTCGACACTGCCGGCGAACGCACGGAAGCCCTGCCCGTCGCCCCGTCCGGTACCGGCTGGCGCCTCAATATCCCCGCCACAACGCGCTCGCCATGGTATGCCCTGGAGCGCCCCTGACGGGGCGTCCTCCCGTGGCCGTTGCCGCCGCCGGAGGATCCAGCCTGCAGGGGAAGCACCGCGCGGACGACGCCGGTCTCGTGAAGCGATCCGCCTGATCCGTCCGATCTCCCCTCTTCCGGCCCGCCTCAGCGCGGCGGTGGGCCGGCCACGCCGGTGCTGCGCTGCTCGGCGGAGAACACCGCCTGGCCCGCGACTCTGACGGCGGTGCCGTCAACGACGGCGGCCTTCGTACCGCCGTCCATGCGGACGATCGCGAACTCCGCATCCGACTCGCAGCCGTAGGCGGCGATGCTGCCCTCGGCGCAGACCATCAGGACATCCGTGACGCCCCTGGCCTGCAGGCGCACGGCATAGCCCTTGCCGCCGCCGTCGCCACCGACACCCGCGATCTTCTCGACCACCGGCGCCGGCTCGTCCCGGCGGTAGGGCACCATGAGCGTGATCGCATTCAGGCCGCCCTGGACCTGGTAGTGCAGCCGGGCGTGACCGCAGAAGCGGTCCACCGCGAAACGCCCGGGCGCCATCGCCGTCGTGACCACCCGGCAGCGGTTCCCATGCACGCCGCCGACCAGATCGGCCGTCTCACGGTCGACAAGCCGGACCTCGTTCTGCTCATGCGTATGGAGGTACAGCCCGAGGGAGGCGACCGGGTAGCGCGGCACGACGCTGTCGTGGATAGCCACATACAGAGGGTCGCCGTTCTCATCCGGGACCACCACGAAGGTCCGCGCGGCGCGGACGCAGTTGCTGTAGCACTCGCCGAACTCCACGCGCACGAGCCGCGCCCAGGCGTCGGCGACCACATCGCTCACGCCGCGCGCATACAGGCAGCCCTGCTGCATCTCGCCGCCGATCTCGGGGACGTTGTGCGCCTCGCCGGTGTGGCCGCTGCGAAGGACCTCGGTCGTGCCCGCGAGGGGCTCGTTGCCATAGCCACTATCGATCGCGAACTGCTCGCCGAACGCATAGAGGGCGAAGTGTCCGCGGTCGGCCTGGCGATGCAGCGAGCCGCGGCGGTTCCGCCAGCGCTGATCCGGCAGGCAGGTCACGCTCAGGTACCAGTCCTGGTCACCCCAGCCCGTCCGGTCGTCGATGATGCCGCGGCTGACGACGTGCCGTCGCAGGGGCACGCCGCATGCCTCCGGCGACCGCGGCGCCACTGCCGGGTCGTAGCTGGCCATGGCGTGGGGCAGCAGGCCGTTCCACCAGGGCGCCCGGATGTCATTCCAGGGCACCGGCGCATCCCAGCGCGCCTCCCCGAGCGGCCGGACCATCGTCTCCCACAGCCAGCGCGCCAGGCCGCTGCGGCGCTGCCGGGCGGCATCCAGGAGCCACGAGGTGACGCGCGGCGAGTAGCAGTCGTTAAGAGGATTGGGCAGGCCCTCCCCGGGGATGATCTGCGCGGCGAGGCCATCGACAATCCTGTCCCAGGCCCCGGACGCCCAGATGGCGTCGTCGCCGCGGCCCTTCAGGATGCTCCCCAGCACGGCGATGTGCTTCAGCACGGCGCAGCCATACATCGGTCCTTCCGGCAGAATGCCGTCCTCGTGACCGCCGTGGTCGAGGTACTGCAGAGCGGCGTGGCGCGCCGTCTCGACATGCGGTCCGGCGTCGATGAGGCCGGCGCGCTCCAAGGCCACCGCCAGCACGCCCGACCCCAGCCTGCCGATGACCGGCATGTTCTGGAAGTTGAGCTGGCGCGGCCCGCCTTCGCTCTCGATGAAGCCGCCCTCGGCGTCGAGGAGCTTCCGGAGGTACGTCCCGACCCGCCGCGACGGGTCCTCGCTGAGGTACGGCCGGACCAGGTCGTAGCTCGCCCCCAGGCTCTCGGCCGCGTGACCGATGTCCAGAGCGAACTGCATCCAGCTCCGGTACTCGTAGCTGTAGCAGGTGCCCCGGCACTGCTCGGCCATGGCATGTTCGGCCAGGTTCAGCAACATCCTCACGGCCGCCTCCCGGTAGGCCGTGTTGTCAAAGGCGACGCCGGCCATGGCCAGGTCCCAGGTCGCAACCACGAGCTGCTTGCTGCCGATGCGGGTGCGCCACCAGAAGGAGTCGAGGTCGTCCATGTCGCAGTAGCGCGGGCTGCCTCGGTCGAGGAGATCGTCGCAGCGCCGCCGGAGCTCCCGCGCCATCGCCCCGAAGACCGCATCGGTCCTCTCGCGGTCCCGGACCGCGGCGAACCAGCCGGCATCCACGAGCATCGATGACAGCGCAGACATGCAGCACCCCTTTCGACGACGACGCGCACTCACGGCAGACAGCCATCGCTCAGGACGGCCCAAGATGGCCGAGCAAGCTCCCCCGACAACCAGGCCCGGCCGGCGCCGGCGGCACCGGCTCCAGGGCCCCGGTGTCCCCGGAGCCGGGAGGCTGGGCCTCCCAGTCCCGGAAGGGGACACCAGGGACTCCAGGGACAC
>JAGVUW010000653.1 GCA_019136035.1 Verrucomicrobiota bacterium
GCCGCCGCCAGCCCTACGATACCAACAGCCACACCGCGTCGTACCAGCCGCATGGGATGTGTCTCCGCGCAGGATCTCAGGCGAACCACGACATCAGGAGCGGCAGCTCGCGCGCGACCGCGTCGTTCGGCGCGACATCGGCGCGGCCGCGGGTCTCGAGGGCGACCCAGCCGGCGAAGCCGCGGCGGCGGAGCTGGCGGGCGACGACGGCGTTGGGCACGACGCCGGTGCCGAGGTCACAGCCGCGGCGATTGCCATCGGCGAGAGTGAAGTCCTTGAAGTGGCAGTGGCAGATGTGCTCGGCCAGGCGGTCGAACTGCTCGTCGGCGCGCTCGCCCACGGCCAGGAAATTACCGGTGTCGAAGACCAGCTTGACGACGCCGCCGGAGAGCCGCATCACCTCGAGGCAGTCGTCGGCCGAGCAGATCAGCGTCGGCGAGGGATCGAAGTCCTCGATGGCCAGGACCATGCCGTCGCGATGGACGCTCTCGGCGACCTCGGCGAGGCCCTCGGCAATCATGCGGCGGCCGTCGGCGGGGGTGACATCGCCGACGAGGCGATGGCCGGCGACGTGGGCGACCTCGGCACCGAGTTCGCGGCAGATGTCCAGGCCGCGGCGAAGCTCGTCGCGGCCCTGCTGGCGCTGCGCTGCGTCGGCATACACGAGGTTGCACATGACATCGACCGCGGCCACCCGCAGGCCGGCATCGGCCAGAGCCCGGCGATAGCGCGGCAGGAGGTCGGGCTCTTCGACGAAGTCACGGTGGAAGGGCTCCACGCCCTGCGCTCCGGCCGCAGCGAAGCCGGCCAGGAGCGCCTCGTGCGTCACCCGGCCGTCACGCCACCAGGGCCTGAACATGAAGGTCATCACGGCGAACTTCGGCATGGTCGTCGTCCTTTCCGTCCCGTGTTTCCCCACCCGCGCAGACCCGCACCAGCAGAAACCCGCCGCCGCGCGAACCGTCTCGCAGGGACGCCTTCGGGCGTTCCTTTCCAAGCGCCGGCTGAAGCCCACACGACAGGCCAGGAGGCGCTCAGCGCGGCGCCGCCGCGGCGGGCGCCGTCGCCGGCGCGGGCAGGTCCCCGCGGGCGATGGCGTCCGCCTGCAGCCGCGCCGCCGTCTCGGCGTCGCCGGCCGGGGCGATGGCGAAGCGGATCTCGACGCCGGTACCGGTGGCGCAGGAGGTGGATTCCGAATACAGGAGCATCGTATCAAAACGGCTCTCGCCGAATTTCATCGGCGAGAGCCAGGCCAGCCCGGGGCCGTCCTGGCGGCTCGGCGCCAGCCAGATCCAGCCGCAGCGGCCGACGTCGACGTAGGTGTTCTTGGCCTTGCCGCTCCACTCCTGCCGGCCGGCCGGGGTGACGTAGTAGGGCGCCGGCAGCCAGCCCCAGCTCGCGTTCATCTCGGCCGCCGCGGCGGCGCGGTTGACCGACCGCGAGGTGACGAGCAGGGCCGGGCTGTCGGCACGGACCGTCAGCTCGAACTGCAGCTCGCCAAGGCCCTCAACTGCCTTGCCGTCGAGGCCTTTGGCACTGGCCGTCACGACGGCGGTCTGCTCGCCGGGGCGATCTCGACGAACCTCGACCGCGGTGAACTCGCGCGGGTACAGCCAGGTCGAGCCGTGACGCGTCGTCAGCTTCGCCCAGATGTCGCCGGGCAGGAGGAGCTGCCGCTCCTGGTCGGGCCTGAAGCGGTAGTCCGCGCCGGCACCGACCAGGCTGATCTCCTGGCGGTCGGCACTGACGCCGATCCCGAAGACCTCGAAGGACAGGCTGTACACGGCCTCGTTTACCGCTGCGGCGCGGTCGGACAGCCGCAGCTCGCCGCGGTAGGCGCCAGGCGGCAGGTCCTTCAGCCGAAGCACGATGCGACCGGTGCGCCCGGGCGGCGCCGCAATCGCGGTCTCGACCTGCAGCGCCGCGCCGGGAGCCGGGGTCAGATGCAGCCGCAGCGCCTCTGCCGACAGGGGATTCGCATCATCCGCGAGCGCCAGATCGATCACCGCCCCGCTGCCCGGGAGGGTCCCCAGGGCGAGGGCGGCGCCCTCGACTGCCCGCGGCGTGCCGTCAACCGACAGGCCGGTCACCCGCGGCGGCTGGGCGTCCTCCAGGGCCATCCACTCCGGCCGGCCGAGGAGGACATCAACGGTACCCGCCGCGCTGCACTGACCCGGCGTCAGCGCGAAGACCACCGGCCGGTCGGCCTCGCGGCGGGTCTCCAGGGCCTTCCAGGCGCCGCCCGGCGCGCGGTAGAAATCGCCGCCCTGGGGTGCCCCCGCCGGCAACGCCAGGGTGGCGGGCGCGGTCAGGGCGACGCGGTAGCGCGCCGCGTCGTCAGCGGCCCGTGCCGCCGCCATCGTCGCGGCCATGGCCCCGGCCAGGCCGAGGGCCACAGCCCGGCGGCCGGCCGCACGCGTCGTCCGTACCAGGCCCGTGCAGAGTCCTCGATGCATGGCTCCGTGTTCCCTTTCTCCGCGGCCCAAGGCGAATCTGCTGCCCGGTGGCTTGGCGGTCCCAGGCGCTCAGGGCTGCGACAGGCTGATGATCGTCGGCCAGCTCAGTTCGTCACCGACGCCGTAGTCGAAGATCTCAAACCAGGTGCCATTCGGGAAGGCCGCCGTGAGGTGCTCCTGGCTGAGTTCAGGATGCTCCTGACGGTCGATCAGCGCAAAGCCGGCACTGGTGACGCCGGCCAGGCGGTACTCCGCGGTGCCGGCGGCGTTGACCAGGCGGGCGCCGTGGTAGTAGCGGTGCCCGCGCAGGGCAAACGGCGTCGAGGTCAGCACCCGGTCGGCCTCGGCGCCGGTGACCAGGCCGGTGCCGATGAGCGGGTCGAGGTCGAGGGTCAGGACCGTACCCGCCGGCGTCGTCTCGACCGCCGTGACCTGGAGGGTCACCCGGCGCGCCGAGTTGCTGATGAAGACGTACTTGCCCACCAGGGCCTGCGGAGCCGGCGGCGTTCCGGCGATGGTGACGGTCCCGGCCTTGCGGTCGACGGCCGTGATGCGGGCGCGCTCCTCGGCCTTCTCCGTGGTGATGCCGACGCCGTTGCGGCGCAGGACCGTACCGCCGATAAGGACGAGGTTGACCGGCTTGCCGTCCTGCTCCGAGATCATCCCGAAACGCCCCGCGAACTCGAAGCCGCCCGGGGCGGTGCGCGTCACGCTCGCGTCGGCCGAGGCGAAGAGGGTGTCGACGCGGTGGCCGAGGTCGACCACCAGGCCGCAGGCGTTGAAGCCGGCTTCGTCTGCGCCGGTCAGCGCCAGCGGCCGCACCGACTTGATGACCGGCTCGCCGCGGTAGAGCTCCATCAGACTGACGATCTGCGAGGCCGTGTTGCCCTCGCTGGCCTTGCGCTGTAGGACCCACTTCATCTCGTAGGGCGAGGCACCCGCCGGCGACTTGCCGTCACACAGGATCGCCTCGGCGCCGGGGGCGTCGGCGACGGTCAGGCGGAAGTGCAGGCCGTCGGCGCCCTTCAGAGCCCAGTCGGCGTTCCAGACGCCGCTCGGCGTGGCGCGCTCGACGTTGTACAGGTGCGGGAAGGCGAACCACGGCCCGCGCCAGCCGTAGACACCCTTGCTGCTGCCATTGGCCTTCAGCCAGGCCTCGTCGCCGTAGGGGACCTCCGGGCCGGCCAGGGTGCCGGTCGGCTGACGGACCAGATCCAGGCCGGCGCTGGTGAACTCGCCCTCCTGAGCGTGGAAGGTCCACCAGTGCTCCTTGCCGCCGTAGATGCGGTACAGGTCGACGGCGTAGAAGCTCTCCGGGGTGACATCGATCAGGACCAGTTGCCGGCGCTGCCAGTTGTCGCGGTCGACCAGGTAGCCCTCACGCTGGCCGACGCGGTCGGTGAAGGCCTGCGCGTAGGCCTCGGCGAGGTGCACCGGCCCGGCGTCGGCGAAGAGCTGCGCCGTGGCGGTCATCTGGACGAAGGGCACCTGCCGGGCCTGGTTCTGCGTCATCCAGTTCGACTCCCAGGCGCCCCAGTTGCGCGGGTAGCCCATGTGGCCGAGGATCTCGCTCTGGAAGGCGTCCAGGCCGAGGTGCAGGAGGTCGTCGTGGGTGTGGCCCTTGGCGCGGCCGTACATCATCCACAGGGCGCGCTTGTGGTCGCCCTTGCCGGAGCGCAGCATGGCCAGCCCGTAGCCATCCTGGAGGCGGCTGGGGTCATTCCAGTCTTCCGGCCAGGCGGCTGGGGTCATTCCAGTCTTCCGGCCACTGGCTGGCCTCCGCCTCGATCTCCTCGCGCGTGAAGGGGAAGTCCGCCGACGGCTGCCACCCCGGCGAGCGCGCCAGAGCCCAGGCGAACTTCGGCCCGCGGAAGACCCGGTAGGCGTGCTCGAGGGCGGCGTGCGAGGCGTCGCAGGCCGTCGTCTTCGGGCGGATGCTGTACTGCGGATGCGCACCGCAGTCGCCGACACGCGGCCCGAGCCGGTCGATGTTGACGATGTTCATGCAGAAGTCGAACACGCTGCGGTAGTGGCGGCTCGAGGCGAAGTTCGGGTACTTGCTCTCCGGATAGGTCTCGGGACGGAGCCGGCGCAGGTGCTCGATGGACTCGACCACCGGGCCCATGCCGGTGACGTGCATGCTGTTGTAGC
>JAGVUW010000242.1 GCA_019136035.1 Verrucomicrobiota bacterium
CGTAGTAGACGACGCGCATCTGGTCGGTGTCGGCGTAGGGCACGCGGTAGTGGACGCAGGCCACCGGGCTGGTCATGGCCGCGGCCCTCCGCGGATGACGCCGACGACGCGGTCCGCGACCGCGTCGGGGGCGAGGCCGTCGGTGTTGATGGTGATGGCATCCTCGGCCGGCCGCAACGGCGCCACCGGCCGCGAGCTGTCGATGCGGTCGCGTTCGGCGATCTCGGCGGCGACGCTCTCGACCGTCGCCCCCGGCGCGACCTCGCCGGGCTGCGCCAGGCGGCGCCGGGCGCGTTCCAGGGGCGAGGCGGTGATGAAGAACTTGAAGGGCGCATCGGGCAGGATCACGGTGCCGATGTCGCGGCCCTCCATGACGACGGTGCCGAGGGCGCAGCAGTCGCGCTGGCGCTGCCGAAGCCACTCGCGGACCTCCGGCAGGCGGGCGACGTGGCTGACCACGGCCGCGACCGCGGCGGCGCGGATGGCCTCCTGCGGCACCGGCCGGCCGTTGAGGTGGAGCTGCAGCCGACCCGGCCCCGCGATGCGGTAGGCGAGATCGAGTTCGGCGAGCATGGCGACGACGCCGGCCGCATCGCGGACCGGGTCCAGGCCGCGCTCGAGGGCGGCCCAGCTCACGGCGCGGTACATATCGCCGGTGTTGACGGTGAAGCCGCCGAGGCGCGCCGCGACGAGCCGGGCGACGGTGCTCTTGCCGCTGGCGGCGGGGCCATCGATGGCGATCTTCAATGCAGGCATGGTCGTCGCCCCTACTTCACCGCGGGCGTTTCCGGCACTGACGACGCCGCCGCCGGGCGCTCCGGCGCGGCCGGGGCGGCCGGCGCGGCCGGGGTCGTCTCCTCGGTCGCGTCGTCGCCGCGGAAGGCGCGCCAGAACTTCGGCAGGCGGCGCATGTCGCGGAAGGTGATGTAGAGCATCAGGCCGATGAGCAGGACCCCGAAGGCGGTCTGCAGGAAGCCGATAAGGCGGCTCGGCAGGCGTCGTCGGATGACCATCTCAATGAGGGCGTAGAGGATATGGCCGCCGTCGAGGACGGGTATCGGCAGGAGGTTGAACAGCGCCAGGCTGAAGGTGACTAGGATGATGATCGACAGGCCGCCGCGGATGCCCTCCAGGGTGATCTTCGTCCAGATCAGGCCGACGATGCCCACCGGGCCGCTCATGTGGCCGACCTTCACCAGCGAGGTCTTGCCCTGCACCGGCGCCAGGAGCGACCCGAGGGTGCGCTTGGTGCGCGCCATGACATCGACGAACTGCGCCCACGGGCTGGGATGGCCGAGGATGCGCGAGCCCTGCAGGGCCAGGCCGATGCGGTAGACCTCGCGGCCCTCGACCGACTCGGCCCGCGCCGTCAGGCCGGCGATGGCCAGCTCGGTGCCATCGCGCTCGACCACGACCTCGAGCGGCCGCCCGGCCGAGGCCTGGATGGTGTCGATGAACATGCCCTGGTCGGTGATGACCTGGCCATCGATGCGCAGGAGCCGATCGCCCTGGCGGAAGCCGGCCTGGTCGGCCGGGGAGCCGGGCAGGACCTGGGCCGCCTCGACCGGCGAGATGACCGAGAAGAACGGGTACCCGAGGCCCTCGACCAGGGGATTGCGGGCCGGGGTGTAGCGGATCTCCTGGCGGCCGGCCTCGGGGCGCTCGACGGTCAGCGTCAGTTCGTCGGTGTTCAGGACGATGCGCTCGGCCACCTCGTCCCAGCCCTTGCTGAAGGGCCTGCCGTTGACCGCGACGATGCGGTCGCCGGGCCGCAGGCCGGCGGCGTACTCCGGGTTCGGCGTCGGGTGGTAGGCGATCTCATGGGCGGCGCCGTCGCGTTCAATTCGCAGCGCCACCGGGCTGTCCGCGAGGGTCAGGCGGCGCGAGAGCTTCTCCCAGGAGCCATGCACGGGCTCGCCGGCGATGGCGACGACGCGATCGCCCTCCTCGAGGCCGTCCTGGTACAGCGGCAGGACCGCCGGGACCTCCCAGACAGTGCACTCCTTCGCCGCGGCCGGCTCGTAGACGCCGTACCACATGGTGAAGGTGGCGAGGAGGAAGCCGAAGAGGACATTGGCGACCGGCCCGGCGAGGGCGGTCAGGGCCCGGCTCAGCGCCGAGGGCACCGGCAGCGGCTCGCCCTTCGAGGTCATGGGCTGGTCCGAGGGATCGAGCTGCGGCAGGGCCACATAGCCGCCGAAGGGCAGCCAACTGACGACGTACTCCACACCGCGATAGGTCCGCCCCCAGATCGGCTTGCCGAAGCCGATCGAGAAACGCTCGACATGCAGGCCGCGCCAGAGCGCCACCAGGAGGTGGCCGAGCTCATGGACGAAGATGCAGAGGCCGAAGAAGATCACCACAAAGAGGATCTTCCAGGCAATATCCAGATAGGCCATGCGCCATACGCCTTATGCTTAGAGGAACGACCGTCCGCCGCCGGGGCAGGGCGCCCAGCGCGCGGCGCAGGTGGGAATGTAAGGACGCCCACCCCAAAAGGCAACCCGGGCCGGCGGCGGCCCAGGGCTGTTCGAAGATCGCGTCAGCGTTCACCCTGGCCGCCCCGAAAGGGCGCCAGATCGTTCCGGCGGCGGCGCCGTACTCAGCCGCCGACCGCCGCTGGTTGGGGCTTGCTCTCACCCCAATCGCTATCGCTATCGCCATCGGGATCGGAATCGACTTCGGCGTTCCCTCGATGTCGATAGCGATCCCGATTTCGATTTGGATGCCACATCGCAGCCGGGGGTCGCGCGAGAGCACGACCCCCCGGGAACGCGAAGCCACGAACCCTGAGGGGGTGCCAGAACCGGACTTTCGAACAGCCCTGGGGGCGGCAACGGCGGGTTGCCGGGCCGGCCCGGCGTGGCATGTTATGGGCAGCCGTCGCGAGCGTCGCCAACCACGGGGCCCGTCCCGGGTCAGTCTGGTGCCCGCCATGAAACTCTCCGTCATCATCCCGGTGTACAACGAGGAATCGACCGTCCTCGAGGTCATCCGTCAGGTCCGCGCCTGCGGGGTTGCGGATCTGGAGATCGTGGTGGTCAACGACGGCTCCAGCGATGCCACCCGCGAGCGCCTCGAGTCGCTGCCGGCGTCGCCCGACCTGGTGGTGGTGCACCACGACGTCAACCAGGGCAAGGGCGCCGCGATCCGCACCGCCCAGCGG
Organism: Verrucomicrobiota bacterium; assembly: GCA_019136035.1. Classification (GTDB taxonomy): domain Bacteria; phylum Verrucomicrobiota; class Lentisphaeria; order Oligosphaerales; family JAFGRS01; genus JAGVUW01. The sequence goes on from JAGVUW010000242.1 coordinate 3,167, forward strand.
CGCTTCACCGGCGATGTGGTGGTCATCCAGGACGCCGATCTGGAGTACTCGCCGAGCGAGTTCCCGCGCCTCCTGCGCCCCATCGCCGAGGACCGCGCCGATGCGGTCTATGGCAGCCGCTACTCGGGTCGCGAGCTGCTCGTCGATTCCTTCTGGCACTACCTCGGCAACAAGGTCCTGACGACCTTCAGCAACATGCTCTCCAATATCCACATCACGGACATGGAGACATGCTACAAGATGATGCGGGGTAACCTCTTCCGCGAGATGACCCTGGAGTGCAACCGCTTCGGCTTCGAGCCGGAGATCACCGCCAAGCTGGCGCGGCGGCGCTGCCGCATCTACGAGGTCCCGATCGCCTACAGCGCCCGCCGCTTCGACGAGGGCAAGAAGATCGGCTGGCGCGACGGCCTGGCGGCCCTGTGGTACATCGTCAAGTACAACCTCTTCGGCTGAAGGGGGAGGAACGGCGAAGGGCCGGCGCTCTGGACGTCAGACAGGTCAGACAGGTCAGACAGGTCAGACAGGTCAGACAGGTCAGACAGGTCAGACAGGTCAGACAGGTCAGACAGGCCGAGGCGGCGCCTGGAGCCGGCCCCCATACGGATCTTCCGCCGGATCGGCCGACCGATCCGGCGGAATCCCCGCTCAGGCGAAGGTGCGCGGGTCGGGGATGGCGACCGGGGCGCCGCCCTTCTCGGCGGAGAGGGTGGCGCAGATGCCGGGGAGGGTGTAGTCCAGGCCGCGGTAGACGTCGATGGGCAGGGGCCGGTCCTGGCTGAGGGCGTCGAAGAAGTCGTTGAGCATGGCGGCATCGGCGCCGCCATGGCCGGCGGCGGCGCTCATGCCCTTGAGGGCAGTTCCGAGCGGCAGGCTGACGCGGCCCTGGAGGTGGGGAATATCGCCGAGGGTGGCGAAGGTGACCGCCTCGGTGGTGCGGGTCTCGAGGGTGCCGCGGGTGCCGAAGACCAGGTAGCGGTGGTAGGCCGGCTCGACGGCATTCTTGAAGCAGGCCAGGAGCTTGAT
>JAGVUW010000717.1 GCA_019136035.1 Verrucomicrobiota bacterium
CATGTCCTTGACGTCCATCTGTAACCCTCCTGTATGGTCACAGATAGTGTAGCCGTAATGACTGGGCCAGTCAAGTTATTTGGTTAGCGCTTATGGGGCGTTGCCCTGGGCTGACGAATGATGCCCTTTCAGGGCGCCAAACCGGCGGGACGGAGGTGGGCGCCACGAGCCGAGTGGCGCTCTTTCCCGGGCGCCGGCGGCGCCCGGGAGGTCCACGGACGGCGCCGCGGACCTACGTGCCGTGCGCCGGGGATCCGGCTGAAGGGATGCCAGAACCGGACGCCCACACACCCCTGCCCCGGCGCGGGCTGGCCGCAGCCGGCGTTGGAATCGCTGTCGTGAACTGGGGAGGCCTCACCATGCGCCTGGCTGTTCTCGGGCTGATCCTGGCGTCGTTCCTCATGGCGCCGGCACACGCCGCGCCCCTGGAGCGCCTCAAGGCACTCTACCCGGCGACGCCCCTCTGGGTCGGCGGCCAGCCGCGCGCGCTCCTCGTGGCGCCCGCGTCTCTCGGCGCCGCCCGCGACCGCCTGCAGGGGCTCTGCCGCGAACGCGCCGGCATCGAGCTGCCGTCGGTGCCTCCCGAGAGCCTCGTGTCGGAAGCCTGGGCCGTCGACCTGGAGGCCATCCGGGGCCGCACCCTCGTGGCGCTGGGCAACATCAACGACAACCGCCTCCTGGCCGTCCTCTGGGGCGCCGGCGTCCTCGTCGCCGACTCGATCTACCCGGGCCCCGGCGGCTATGCCATCCGGACGGTCCACGACCCGTTCTCCTGCGGGGTGAATGTCCTGGCCCTGACCGGCTCCGACGCCGCCGGCGTCGGGCGTGCCGTCGAGGCCTTCGCCGCCGGGTGGCTCTCGGCCCCCGGCGCGGACCTGGTCCTGCCTGAGCCCGTGGTCGCCGTCGACCTGCGCATCGTGCATCACCGCTTCTTCCCCGACGCCGTCGGCTCGATGGAGTCGAAGCGCCAGCCCCAGTACAGCGGCCTGGACTACTTCCAGAAGCTCTTCCGCGACGGCGGCCTGATGGACGACCAGGGGCAGGTCATCCACGCGACCGGCGGCGACCTGACCACCGTCACCGGCGCCTTGGCGCGCCTGGCGCAGACCTGGTTCCTCACCGGCAACCCGGCCCTGCCGCCGCTGATGAAGGCGATCCTCGACGGCAACCGCGCCCTCCTGGCGGTGGTGCCGCCGCGCCGCGAGATGGAGGCCGCCTCGGCGGCCCATCGGCGCTGGTGGGACCTGGTCGAGGCGCTGCCCTGCTGGACCGACCAGGACCGCCTGGACCTCGCGCGCGCCTTCCTCGCCGATGCCCGGCAGGGCTTCGAACAGCGCGTCGCCAACACCCTCGTGCCGCAGGGCTTCGTTCAGGTCGTCGATGAGAACCACGGCACCCACGCCGCGCTCAATACACTGGCGGCATGGGGCCCGTTCGCCACCGGCTGGGACCTCCCGGAGAGTCAGGGCTGGATGAAGGTGGTCGAGGCGACCTTCGCAGGCCAGGCGGCGAGTCACCAGGTCCTCGAGGACGCCTGCGGCTACCTCTGCTACTGCCCGATCCACAGCATGACCTACGCCCTCGCGACGCGCGACCTGACCACCTTCCAGCGCGGCATCGCCCGCGGCCACGCCGAGTTCATCGCGCAGTGCTCGGTGAGCAATCTCGGCCTGACGACAGGCTTCGGCGACGACGGCAATCTGGTCGAGCCGGCCGTCTTCGAGGCCATCGCACCGGCGGCGTGGTACCACCGCGACCCGCACCTCGCCTGGGTGCTGCGCGAAGCCCTGCCCCAGGCCGCCGGACTGAGGCTCTTCCAGAATGCCCTGCCGGTGGACCTGAGCGTGACACCCGTGGAGCCGGCGCCCTGGAATGGCCTGACCGTCTTCCCGATCTTCCAGCAGACCCTCCGCAAGGGCGAGGGCGCGCGGGAGATCATCCACGACCCGCGCCAGAGCGTCGGAGACGAGTGGTTCAACAAGATCGTCTTCAGAGAGCGCTTCCACCCGGACGCGCAGTACCTCCTCCTCGACGGCGCCGGCAAGTTCGGCGAGATCGACGGGTACCCCGCAGGTCCGGCCGGCCATCGCCATGAGGATGTCAATACCATCATCACCTTCACCGACCAGGAACGCCTCTGGCTGGTGGACCACACCTACGCCGAACGCTCGATCAAGGACCACTCCGGCCTGGTCATCAGCCGTGACGGCCGGATGCTCGGCCTTCACCGACTTCTCCGGTGCCACCTGGGAGCGCACCCTGCTCTGGGAGCGCGGACGGCGTTTCATGGTCCTCGACCGCGCCATCGCGCAGGAGCCCGGCGAGTACCGCGTGCGCGGCAGCTTCCGCGGCCTGGGCGCGGCGCGCCTCGAGGCGGACGGCCTGCATCTGGAGCAGGACGGCAAGGCCTGCGTCATGCTGGCCGATGGGCGTGCCCGCCTCGGGCTGTCAGACCACCCCTGGGCGGATGGCGAGGAGAAGGCGCAGTGGTACCGCCATGCCGAGCCGGTGGTGCGGGTCTTCCGTCAGGACCGGCGCGGGCGCCTCGAGCCAGGCCAGTCGCTGGACCTGATCAGCCTCATCGAGGCCGGGCCGAGCCCGGCGGCATTGGCGGGACTGCGCCTGCGGCTGGTCTCGGCGACGGCGGCGCTGATCGAGGCCCCCGACGGCGCCCTGCTCGCCGGCACGGGGGCCCTCCCCGGCGACACCGGCGAGGCCGGCGCCTTCATCCTCCGCCGCGGCGCCGCGCTGCTCGGCGCCCTGCGCCGGCTCGGGCCGGCGGCAACGCCGCTCCTCGTGGCCGAGCCGCCGGTGACGCTGCACGTGCAGGATGGCGTCGTCCGGGTCGCCGCCGGCGCGGCCGCGGCGACGCTGCGACTGGCGGGCGTCGCCGAGCCGCTGGCGGTGCCGGCCGGCCAGAGCCTGACCCTGCCGGCGACGACTGCAGCCGCCCTCGCCGCGCTCCTGGACGAGGCCCTGCCGACTGCCGAGACCGCCGCAACAGAACTCAGCCGCAGCGCCGCGGCAACGGCCGCTGCCGCGGCGCCAGAGGGCTTCGGCCTGAGCCAGCGCGCCGTCGACCTGGCGTCCGGCGCGGTGAGCGCGGCGACGGCCGACCTCGACGGCGATGGCCGCCCGGAGGTCCTCACCGGCGGCCCCGACGGTTCACGCGCCTGGCGCGATGGGGGCAGCCTGCTCTGGCACGACCCCGGCGAGGCGACCTGCCGCGTCCTGGCGGCGGCCGACCTCGACGGCGATGGCCGCCCCGAGGTCGTCACCGGCGACGACCGGGGCCGGGTGCGCTGCCTAGACGCCACCGGCCGGCGACGCTGGGAGTTCACCTGCAAACCCACACGCAGCGGCACGACGGCCGTCGACTGGATCCGCATCGCTGACCTCGATGGGGATGGCGCTCAGGATGTCCTGGTCGGCGCCGCCTGGGTGCACTGCCTCCGCGGCGATGGGACGCTACGCTGGGAACGCAGCCTGTGCGTCTGGCGCGGCAGCGACGCGGGGAATACCACGCACGGCGCTGTCGCCGACGTCGATGGCGACGGCACCCTCGAGGTCGTCGCCCTCTTCGCCTTCAGCTACCCCAAAGCCCTCGTCCTCGACAGTACCGGCGGCATCGTGGTGCCGGCCGATTACAACAACGACCGCCGCCAAGGCGTCGACATCGACCTGCCCCTGGCCCTGGCGGTCACCGACCTGCGGGGAAGCGACGGCCCCCTCCACTGGCTCGTCGGCGGCCCCAACCACCTGCACGCCTACTGGGCCGCCGGACCGCACGCCGGAGCGTCGGCCGGACGCGTGGCCGGGTCTTTCACCCATCTGGCGGTGTGGTCGCCGGCCGCCGGCGCACCGTGGGTCGGCGCCGCCACCGACCTGGGTGCCGTGCAGGCGTACCGCGCAGAGGAGACCGGCCGCGACGCCCAGGTCCCCCTCAAGATGCTATGGTCGCAGGATACCGACGCCGACCTCGCGGCACTCTGGGCCGGCGACAGCGACGGCGATGGCCACGGCGAGTTCTGGGCCGGCATGGCCGACGGCGCGGTCGTGGTCTACGACGCCGAGAGCGGCCGCCTCCTCGGCCGCCGCGCTGCAACCGGCGCGACGGTGACGGCCCTCCTCGCCTGGCCCGCCGGCGGCCTCATGGCGCTGCGCCGCGACGGCCCGGCAGAACTGCTGCGGCGCCAGCCGTGAGAAGTCCCTGGGATCAGGCCTCGGTGGGACTCAAGGCCAGGCTGGCGCGTATCGGGAAAGCCGAGGCGCTCGACCACGCCAGCAACCGCAGACGCGCCCGGGCGGACGGCTCCAGGGGCCATGCAGGGGGCAAGGACTGATGCACGGAGCAGCATTGCGAAAGCTCAAGAGACGCGCATTGCGTTACGCGGGCGGGTTCGTGTTCCGCGTGCTCACGATTGCTGCACGGCTCTTGTTTGGCAGTCAGGCTGTGAGTTGTGCGGGAGTGAAGGTCATAATCGTCGGCAGCGACAGTTGGGTGCCTGGACAGATCGCGGCCGCAAGGAACGCTCTGCACTGGCTCGGATCAGAGAGTCCAAAGGCGGAGGAGGAAAGAACGCTGATATGTGCTCATCTGAGGGAGTTGATGATTGTGGGCCCAGACCTGAACCCGTACGGGGACATGTCATTCTCGGGCTCGAAATCAGTGGTCGTCTGCCACAACGCTGGACAGACTGAGGACCCTGAACGTCTTTTCTCTCTGATGGCGCACTACGCGAATCGCATAAAGGAGAACTCCTGAACTGATCTCGGAAACTGGGCCGCCCGGCCGCGCTGGCATCCTGTCCGCCGGCGGCGACGACTGCGGACGCCACACTGCTGACGCTGGGGACCGCAGGGCTGATCGAAGATCGCGTCAGCGCCCGCCTGGCCACCCTGAAGGGGTGCCAGATCGTAGCCGGGGGTCGCGCGAGAGCACGACCCCCGGAAACGCGAACCCACGACCTACGCACCCTGAAGGGGTGCCAGAACCTGACTTTCAGAAAGCCCTGTAGGGGCCGTGGATGGCCTTGTTCGCAGGGCCGGCCGGATCTATGTTCCCGCCTATGGAAGGGCTCTGGAGACGCCCCATGCCTCTGGGAGTCCGGCCGGCCAGAAAGAGCGGGCCGCTCCTGGTCACTGAAGGCCGGGAACCGCTCTGGGAGGAGCTGACCATGCGTGCTTCCGCTGCCTGGTTTTCACTTCTGGGTGTCGCCTGGGGGCTCCTCACCGTCGGCTGTGCCCACGCCCCCTCGCACCGGTGCCGCAATGAGCCTGCCGACGAGTTCATCGTCGATCCCTCCTCTGCCTTGCAGGTTCCGCGGGTTGACCTGCCCGCGGAACTGCAGGTGGCTCTGGCAGGTTGGCGGGCCTTTGCTCCATCCTTCGCGTGGAAGATCTGGTCGCCCCGTCTGTCACCGCACCAGCAGTCCCCCCTGGCCTGCACTCTGGTCGCCAGGCGGGACGGCAGCCATGAGGTGCGGCGGCTGATCCCAGGCGAGCGTGGCGATCCTGCGAACGAGGCCTTGCCGCCTTCCGTTCCTCTGTCGCTGTTCGAGGAGTTCGGTTTCGGGGTGATCAGCGGCCACCTCGCCGTCGCGGGCGGCCATGTCGTCGTCCTTGAACGCGAGAATGAGGCAGACCTCGTCTGCTGGCTCGGCGCCGACGGCGGGAAGCCCCAGGTACTGGAGGTGCCGAGTCCTTGGACGAATGCGCTCCTTGTGGTAGAGGGACGGCTCTGGCTGGGGTGCGGCCTGGACTCCCCAGATTACCTGTGTCAGGACGCCGGCATGATTGTCGAGTATACGCTGCGCCCCGACGGCTGGTCCATGGTTCGCAAGCAGGACGTCGAGCAGGCCGTGCTCGCCATGGCCGAGGATGAGGACGGCTCTGTCCTGGTCGTCTGCGGCGGTGCCATATCCTTGTTCGACGCGCAGTTCAGGAGGAGAGTGCTGTATGGCGTCGTGGGGCTAGTGGAACTGCGCAGGGCCACCTGGAAAGGCGCAGGCGCGGCCAGCGTCTGTCGCGTGGGCGGCAGCATCTTCGTAGGCACCCCCATCGGCTTTGCCGTGCTTTCACCCCTGGGCGGATTGGGTAAAGGTCTCTACCATGAAGTGTTTATGGTCCCCCCGGAGCTTGCGCCGCTGGCCCTCGAGACCGGCGCCTTCGCCAGCGAGTGCACGGTAGGCTTTGAGGCTGCACCGTAGGCCATGGGCATCGGGTT
>JAGVUW010000097.1 GCA_019136035.1 Verrucomicrobiota bacterium
GCCTCGGTCAACATGCGCATCGGCACGCCGACCGCCATGCAGTACGTCGCCGGGCTCTTCACCAGCTACTGCATCCAGCGCGACATCCAGCGCCGCCTCACGGCCGTGGCCCGGCTGCGGCGCTGGGCCGACACCCAGAACAAGACCCTGGTCATGCTCGCCAACAGCGGCTGCCTGCGGTACTGCCCGGGGCAGACCTTCCACGACAACATGGTCGCCCATGACCAGGAGATCGACGAGACGGCCAACATCCCGGGCTGGACACCGCACGTCTGCTGGAACCTCTACCGCCAGCGCGAGAACTGGCCGGCACTCCTGCAGGCCACCTGGATCCGGCCTGAGGACGTGGCCCGCTACGAGGGCCTGGTCGATATCGTCAAACTGGCGACACGCATGCACGCCAACCCGCGCCTGGTCATCCATGCCTACGCCAGCGGCTCCTACCGCGGCAACCTCCTCGACCTCTTCGAGCCCGGCTTCGGACCCGCCCTCGCGCCCCATGTTATCGACAGCACCGCCCTGCCGGCGGACTGGTTCGAGCAGACCAGCACCTGCGACGGCGACTGCATGGGCTGCCGCTACTGCGCCGAGGCCCTCGCCGGCGCCCTTGTCAACACCGAGCCGCCCGAGGACGCCGCCGAGGACGACGGCACGGAGTCGTGAGAGGCGGGGCAGGACGGGTTGCCGGCGCCGACGGAGGACCACCGATGACGACGCGCGCGTTCTGTGGACAGGCCCACCTCTCCGGCCTCGCGGCCGGCGCGGCTGCCGGCGCCGCCCAGGCGGATGAGGCCGCACCGGCACGCCGTCCGTCGGGCCTCGGGCCAACGCCACACCGGAAGGAATCCTGAACCATGTCCCAGGAACTCATCGAGGCCGCCCTGCGGGCCTACGACCTCGGCGCCCTGCACGCCTTCACCCACCACAGCGGCACCGCCGCCAAGACCTGGCGCGTCGTCACCGCCGCCGGGAGCTACCTCCTGCGCACCCGCGGCAGCCGCACGGCCGCGCCGGAGCTGGTGGCCTTCGACCACGCCCTGCGCCGGCACCTCCTCGCCGCCGGCATACCCACCGCCGCGCCGATCGCCACCCGCGATGGCGCTACCTGCACGCGCGTCGGCGACCTCGCCCTCGAGCTCTACGGCATCGTCCCCGGCCAGCCCCTGACCCACGCCGGCCTGCCGGAAATCCGCGCCGCGGCGCGCGCCCTGGCGGCCTTCCACCGCGCCGGGCGCGACTTCGCCCCGGCCCAGACCCTGCCGCCGGTGGCGCAGTACCGCACCCTCGGCCTCGATACCGCCTCGACACGCATGGAGTCGCCCGCTCTCCTCAGCCAGATCTACAACTGCCTCGCCGACAGCCCTGGCGCGGAGGCCTTCGCCGACGGCCTCGCGACCGCACAACGCTGGCTGAAACGACTGAACCGCGAGTTTGACGATACGGCCTACGCGGCCCTGCCGCAGACCCTTACCCACGGCGATTTCACCCTCGCCAACCTCCTCTTCCTCGACGGTCGCGTCAGCGGCATCTTCGACTTCGACTGGGCCCGCTGGGCCGCCCGTGTCCGCGACCTCGCCGATGGGCTCTTCTTCATCGCCGGCGAACGCCGCACGCCCCTTCGCCCCGCCGATATACGCTCGCTGACCGAGCCGGTCGAGCTGCACCGGCCGCGCCTGCTCGCCTGGCTGCAGAGCTACCAGGACGATGCGCCCCTCGAGGACCGTGAACTCGACGCCATCCCCATGGCCCTCGCGGCACGCTGGCTGTCGATACGGGTCGAGGGCATGGCGAAGGTCCCCGCGGCGGAACGCCTCGACTTCGCCCTGGGGCCGCTCGTCGAGCCGCTCGCCTGGCTGGAGGAACACTGGGGCCGCCTGCGCGCCGGCCTCTGACGGGTCTCGCTTCAAGCCGGGCGCAGCCTGCGGAGGGATCAGGTCGGCAGGGTCGCGACCTCGACCGGCGTCGGCGCCAGGACGCGCACGAGCTCGGCCGGGTCCATCTCCAGGATGAAACCGCGGTGGCCGCCGTTGATGAAGATCCGCGGCAGCGACAGGACCGAGCGCTCGACATACACCGGCAACGCCGTGCGGGTGCCAAAGGGCGAGGTGCCGCCCACCATGTAGCCGGAATTCTTCTGCGCCTTCTCGGGCGTGCACGGCGCCGTGCGCTTCACACCGAGCTGACGCGCCAGCTCCTTGGTCGAGACGCTGCGGTCGCCATGCATCAGCACGATGAACGGCTTGCCGCTGTCATCCTCGAACACCAGCGTCTTCACCACCTCGTGCTCGGGAACACCCAGCGCCGCCGTGGTGCTGGCCGTGCCGCCCTTGGGCACGTAGGTATACTGGTGCTCTTTGTAGCTGACTCCGGCCTCGCGCAACACCCGTATGGCCGGGGTGACCGGGCTCTTGACGTCGTTACCCATGCGTCGTCTCCTCGCGCCACGGCCGACCGGCCGCGACCCGCATCACACAGGCCGCGCCGGCCGCCCCGGCGCTGTCTCAGGCACACGCCGCCCAATGTAGCCCCCGCCCACAGCCGCGGCGACCCCCGCCAGCTCAGGCGGCCAGGAGGAGGTACCCGGCGTGTCGGCAGAAGCTCAGGGTGGCCAGGGCGACGGGGCCGGCGAAGCCGTAGCGCGCGTAGGCGACGGCGCCGAGCAGGCCATGCAGGCCGGCCAGGCCGACCAGCCCCGCCAGCGGCACCGGGTCCAGGACGCGGCCGAACTGCAGGACCACGACCAGCTCATGCATCAGGGTCACCGCGGCCAGTGCAACGTGCCTTCGCCGCCCCAGGCGCAGGCTGAAGGCGTAGATGCCGATCACGAGGAAGAGCGGCTGGACCAGAGCCGCGAAGGGCAGCTTCAGAGCGAAGGTACGCCAGTCGGCGATGACCGGTATGGCGACGAGGCGTTCCAGCCAGCGGTCGCTGCCGACGCGCAAGGCCGTGACGGCCACGGCCATGAGCAGGAGGCCGAGCCAGCGCCCGGCCTCGGGGTCGTCACGGCCCCCCGGCCAGCGCCGGGCTTCGGACGGCGTCCAGGCCAGGGCCGCCTGCATGAGTAGCACGGACAGCACCGGCAGGGCCTGCAACTGCAGGCTGCGCAGGGCGCGATCAGCGGTCTCGGCCAGGACCAGCGGCGCCGCGGCCGCAGCCAGGCCGAGGCCGACAGGCCCGGAGAGCCTTAGCAGGCGGAGTTGCAGGAGGGCACGCATCAGCGCCAGGACTACCTCAGCCGGCGCAGCGCCGCAGCGCGGCCAGCTCGCGCGGGAGGTGCGTCTCGTAGGGCTCCCAACCGATCCACTCGCCGCTGACGAAGCCATCCCATCCCATCTCGCGCAGGAGGCGCAGGGCCAGGGCGTGGTCGACGACGCCCTCGCCGATCGGCACGAGGACCAGCTTGCCATCGCGGGTGGCGCCGTCGTGGGCATGGACATGGCGGATCCACGGCCGCAGGGTGTCGAAGGCCTCCTGCATGCTGACCTGGGCGACCCGCACCGGGTGCATGATGTCCCAGTTCACCTGAATCCCAGGACGATCGACACGGCGCATCAGCTCGGCCACATCGGCCGGGTTGCACCAGTGGTCGTGGGTCTCCAGACAGACCGTCACGCCGCGGCGTTCGGCCTGGTCGGCGACCGCCCGGAGGGCCGCGGCGACGCCGGCGGTGGCCGCCTCACGGCTGAGGCCCTCGGGCAGCGTGCCGCCGAAGACGCGCAGGCGCGGGCAGCCGATGTCGGCGGCGAGGTCGATGTAGCCCAGCGTGCTCGCCACCATCGCCTCGCGCGTCGCGGGGTCGGCATAGCGGCACGAGGTGGCCAGGCAGGCGTAGGCGATGCCCTTGCTCGCGGCCAGCTTGCGGGCGGCGGCGCGCCCCGCGGCGTCCAGGCCCAGCTCGATGCCGTGCGCATGCTTGGCCTCGACACGCGGCTCGACGCCGTCGTAGCCCAGACGCTGCGCCAGCGACAGCATCGCCTCGAGACTCAGGTCCGGACACGAGAAACTCATGAACGAGAACTTCATGGCGGCCTTGCTCCAGGTTCGGGTCCGTACGGACGACACGACTCCACCCACATACTAGAGCACCCCGTCGCCCGACGCCAAGTCATCCCGGCGCCGGACAGCGCGGACAGACACAGGCAGGATTGGCGCGGGCTCCGCCCGCGACC
>JAGVUW010000228.1 GCA_019136035.1 Verrucomicrobiota bacterium
GTGTCGACGGTGTCGAGGATGACCATATCGCGTTCGTGGCCCTGGAAGCGGTGGACCGTCCGGCACTCGACGAGGGCCGGGTCGATGTGGTGCTCCCGCAGGCAGGCCCGGATGGCGCGCACCTGCGCCCGGTAGGGCGAGATCACGGCAATCGAGCGCAGCTCGCTGGCGAGGGCCTGCTGGACCAGGCGCGCCACGATGCGGGCATTGCCGTGGTTCAGCCGCGACGGCGGCGGCTCGGCGGCGGTGCAGGCGGTCTGGCCGGCGGTGTCGACCAGGACCACGGCGCTGCCGCGGGCTGGCGCCGCCATGACGAGGTGCTGCAGATCAGCGGCCGGCACGGCATGGCGCAGGCGGCCGCGGTAGAAGACCTGGCTGACGATGTCGCCGATGGCCGGGTGCATCCGGTACTGCTCGTCGAGCAGCGACACCAGGGGCGACTCGAAGGGATTCCGCGCGGCGACATCGAAGAGATTCCGCGCCATGGCACGACGGACGTAGGGGTCGTTCGACTGCACGATCGCCGGGAGCTGCCTGGGGTCGCCGACCACGAGGAGCTTCCGCGAGGCCCGCGTGGCACAGAGGAAGATCAGCGGCAGGATCATCATGGCCGCCTCGTCGATGACCACCGTGTCGAAGAGGTCCTCGTGCAGGAGGTGGTGGATGCTCACTGCCGCCGCCGTCGCCACCACCAGACGGGCCGCATGCACGATCTCGCCCTGCAGCCCGTCGAGGCGCTGGCGCTGCTCGAGGAGGGCACGGTCGAGGGCGTCGATGACCGCCTCGAGGCGGGCGCGCCGATGCCGCAGGAAGGCCGCCTGCGCCGGCCGGTCCAGCGCCGCCACATGGCCGGCCAGGCGCGCGCCGAGGGCTCGCTCCAGCAGCGCCCGCGGCAGGTCCTCAAGTGCACTGCCGATGAAGAGGTCGCCCTGCCGCTGGGTGCCGCCCGGCTCGGCGCGGCCGGCGAGATCGCGCACCGCCTCGAGGCGTTCCTGCAGGCGCCGGCGATGCTCGCGCCCGCGACGGCGCCGCTCCAGGTCCTCGGCGGCACGACGCTCGGCCAGACGCCATGGCGTGAGGTCCTCCCAGGCCGCCTCGGGCGAGCCCATCCGCACCGTCCGGCCGCCCTCCAGCCAGCGGCCGCCCTCGGGGGTGCGCCGGAGGGCCTCCAGGACCTGATCGACCGCCGCGTTCGTGTGCGAGGTCACCAGGATGCGGTGGCCCTGCTCAAGGAGCTCCAGGAGGATGCGCGCCAGGGTCGTCGTCTTGCCCGTCCCGGGCGGCCCCCAGATGAAGGCGCAGGAGCTCTTCATGGCGTTGCCCAGAGCGATGCCCTGGCTGCGGTTGAGGCCGTCGTGACGCAGCAGGAGGCGGTTGACGCGGCACTGCGGCGGGGTCACGCCGAAGGCCGTGAAGGCCAGATGCAGCCGCGCCGGCTCGAGCTGCAGTATGCCGGCCAGGGCCCCCGACAGGCGCTCGTAGAGGAACTCGGGATAGATCACCAGGCGCGGCTCGATCGGCGACGGGGGCAGGGGCGCCGCGCTGCTCAGGATGACGGCGAGACCGGTCACATTCAGGACCGTCACCGCGATCTCTGCCTGGCCGTTGCAGGCGAGGCGGCACTCCATGTCCGGCAACAGCCGGTCGCTCGGGGCGCGCAGCTCGGCGCGGACGACACGCGGCTGGCCGGCCGCGGCGGGCGCCAGCTCGGTCAGGCTGGCCACCGGCACCACCGCCGGGCCGTAACGCGACCGCACCGCCTGGCTCTCGAGCTCCAGAGCCCGGCGGAAGCTGGCGACGAAGCGCCGACACAACGCCCGCGGGTCCTGGTCGTTCGGCGCCACTCAGGGGTCCTTCCCGAAGAGCTTCTTGACGCCCTTGCCGAGGCCCTCGAGGCCCTTCTTCAGCGCCTTGGGATCCTCGAGGATGCCCTTGCCGAGATCCTTGGCGTTCTCGACGATCGCCTCGCGGTTGTGGTGCACCGACTCGAGGGCGCGCGCCAGGACGCGGCTGAGGATCTGCGCGCCGGCCTCGTCGGCGCCGACCGGCGCGTCGCGGCCGATGTCGTGGATCTCGATCGAGTCGATGTCGATTGGCAGAGAGCGGCCGCCAAGGACCGTCCCGGAGAGATTCACCCGTGGATTTTCAACCAGGACGTGGTCGATGCTCACGAGACGGGCCCCGTCGCCCCGCGGCGCCTTCTCCCTCTTCTTCGAGCTGGGCGACTCGTCCCCGAGGACCGCCTTGCGAAACGCGTCGGTGTTGTCCTGGATGGTGCCGATGTTGGACGTCCCCAGGCCGACTTCGTAGGTGATCTGGGCGCCCGTGACCACCACGTCGTGGACCCGTAAGGGCTGGATCAGAAGGCTCTTCGGAACCATCGACACGCGGACCTCCTCGATCGCCAGGGCGTGCGGCGTCCTGAAACCATCAGGGTTGCCCACCACCAGATTGGCAATGTGCAGACGCCCGCGCAAGGGGCTAATCTCGACGCGCTCGACCCGGACGTCGCACCGGGTGACCATCCCGCCGGCCGTCTCGATGCCGGTCTTGATCAGCCGGCCCAGAGCGAGGTACAGGACGATCGCCAGAACCGCCATCAGGGCCACCAGGAGGACGGCCGAACGCCAGAAGAGTCGCTTCATGAGTTTGCCTCGTCGCTGTCATGGCCGGCGCCCTCGGCGCCCGGTCCGGGTGGGTTGGCGTCGTCGTCCGGCGCCTCGGGTGCCGGCTCCGGCGGCGGTGTGCCGGTGCGGAAGACGGCGACGAACTCGCGGTTGCCGGCCGGTCCGGCGATCGGCGAGGGTATGACCCCGACCGACTCCCAGCCCAGGCGCTCGCGCGCGAAGGCGAGGATCGTCTCGACACAGCGCTGCCGCACCGCCTCGTCGCGCACCACGCCGCCCTTGCCGACCTCATGCCGCCCGGCCTCGAACTGCGGCTTGACCAGCAGCATCGCCCAGGCCCCCGGGCGCAGACGCGGCGCGCAGGCCGGGAGGACCTTGGTCAGCGAGATGAACGAGACATCCGCGGTCATGACATCGATGGGCTCCGGCACCAGACTCGCCGGGAGATGCCGGGCGTTGACGCGTTCCAGGCAGACCACGCGCGTGTCCTGCCGTAGACGGTAGTGCAACTGGCCATAGCCGACATCGACCGCGTAGACCCGCCGGGCGCCATGCCGCAGCAGGACCTCGGTGAAGCCGCCGGTCGAGGCGCCGACGTCGAGAGCCACGGCGTCGTGGAGGTCCGGCCGGAAGGCCTCCAGGGCCGCCAGGAGCTTCAACGCCCCGCGGCTGACGTAGTCATCGGCCGGCTTGACGCGCAAATCCGCATCCTCAGGCAGGAGCTGGCCGGCCTTGTGCACGGGCTGATCGGCCCCGAGGGTGACCCGGCCGGCCATGATCAGGCGCTGGGCCTCGGTGCGGCTCGGCGCCAGACCGCGTTCGGCCAGGAGGTGGTCGGCGCGCTGCTTGCTCATCCCAGGGCGGTCTCCAAACTGCGGGTGAGACGGCCCCCACGTTTCAGGCTGCCGGGCCAAACCCAAGCCCGCCGGGATGCCGCCAGACGACACTGTACACGATCCCCACCGTCTTGACACGCCCGGCCGACCATGGGGTGCATGACAGGTTTGTCGGCTGGGCGGGACTTGGGATTCATCTCGCCTCAAGGTTGTATAGAGACCTATAGAACAGGTCCCGACAGGGTGCCCAGTCCTGAGTTGGAGGAGTCCAAATCGGGATCGGGACCGCTATCGGGACCGCTATCGGGATCGCTGTCGACATCGCCAAGAGTGCCGTTCTGACATAAAAGGACCGGACGTCGATCCCGATCCCGATGGCGATTTCGATACCGATTAACCGGAATCCCACGTGGAGACATCGTCTGCTGGCATCTGTTCCCTCCGCTTCTCCTACTTCCAGCCGGCCATGCGTCACGTCCGATTTCCAGGGGCGTTGCCCTAAGGGTCGCAGCGATGTGGCGTTATACTCCTATGATGACCATGGCACCAGGCGCGGCTCGGGCAGGGGCCCCGGGCGGCCTCCTCGGCGTGTACCGGGGATTGGGGTGCAGGTCCGGGAGGACACGGCACATGAAGGCGTTGCGTGCGGCTCGCTGGTTCTGTGTGGCGGCGCTGATGGCGGTGGCGGGGGTGTGGGGTCA
>JAGVUW010000031.1 GCA_019136035.1 Verrucomicrobiota bacterium
GCTCGCCTCTGCGCCTCCTCCCAGGTCACGCACGGGCGTGACGTGTAGCGGACGCCCTGCCTGCCGTCTGCCAGCCTGTCTACCACGATGCCCCTGTAAGCGGTCTTGGTCTCGGTGCTCATCGTCTGTCTCCTGTCCTGTGTCTGTCTCGACTCGTGGGCCCGGCACCCGCCGGGCCCGGTTGACTCACTCGGCCGCGGCCGCCGCATCACGGATCGCGGCGCCGGCGCCCGTGGGTCTCAGTACGTGTCGTCCGGGGCGCTGCCGGGGATCCGGCGCGTGCCGTACAGCGCCGTGTCGTAGCGCGCGTTGCGCGCTGCGACTGTGTCATCGTAGATCACCCGCCCGGCGACGCGCAGCCGGCACTTGGGGTGGACGATGTAGGTCACGGTGCGGGCGACGTCGTACGTCTTGACCCAGCACCTATTCCCGTAGCTGTAGCCGGCCTTCCTGAGATGCTCACGGATCGCGTACGTCGCGCCGTCGAGGATGGCGGTGTCGCCGGCCTTGACTGCTAGCCTGATCTCTTTGCTGCTGTCCATTTTCCTGCCTCCTGTCCTGCCTGTCTCGACTCGTGGGCCCGACACCCGCCGGGCCCGGTGGCTCACTCGGCCGCGGCCGCCGCCTCCCGGATCGCGGCGCCGATGGCGGCGCCGATGTCGGCACACACCGCGCCGCACGCGTGGATCATCGGCAGCCCATACGGCGCCTCTGGCTCGATGGGCAGCCCGGTGAACAGACTCACCAGGGCGCGCGCGCCATCCTGTGCCTGACTCCAGACGCCGTCACTGTCGGTGCCATCGAGATAGGCGCCGGCCCGGAACGGCATGGCCGCCAGGCACTCGCCGTCCCACGCCGTCATGGTCAGCTCGACGTCGGCCAGCTGCCAGCCGGTCTCGTCGTCGGTGTGGTAGATGTAGACGAGCTCAGCCTCGCCCACGATCACCGTCACCGCCTCGCCATTGATCTCGATCCTGATCCTGCGGTCCATGGTCCTGTCCTCCTGTTCTGCCTGCACCTAGACTCTGACCGGTCACCCGACCGATCCCTGCAACACCATCACTCTACACCGCCGCACATACCCGTGTCAATGCATGCCGCAAAATTTCGGTGCGAATGTCCACAACCCATTGAATCCGTAGCGATACGGTGACCATGGTAGGGCGTGACCTGCCCTATCACACAGACTGAGATTGCGGACCGCGGCCGCGGTACCCTGGAGATGCCGCCGCCGGACCTAGTCGTCATGGTGACGGCTGGACAGACCGCCTGGTGCGCGGCAGCCGGTTCGGCCAGGCCATCTCTCGTGAGACCGGTAGACGGTTCGGCCAGCGAAACTCCCGCGCTGCCCATAGGCACATATGCCTATGAAATTGCCGGCAGGCCGGCAGCCGGTTCGGCCAGCGAAACTCCAGCGCCTGTCATAGACCTTTATGGCTATGAAACTCTCAAGAGTTTGCCCCCCCCTCGGGCATGTGGGGCCCGCGCGTGACCAGGCACACGCCCACCCGCGCCAACGCCCGCCCGCACGTCCACGCACGTCATGGTTCCCGTGGGTTTCGTGTCTGTCCTTGACCTATCGTATACTCTCATGGGCTTGCATGAACTCTCACGTCATGCTATTCTGTATCAATGGCAGTGAGGGCCGCACCACCCCGCAGGGATTGGCAGAGCCGCGACACCAAGGCGGCCCACATGCGGGAGAAACGCGCCTCGGAAAAGGACATCGAATCCATTCCCGAACCCGATGATCCAGCCCGGCGGGGCCGCACCAAGTCCAGTCTGCGTGAGTTCATCCTTACCTACCGGGTGGGGTTCGGCGAGGGCTTCGACGGGCACTTCTTCGGCGACCAGCTCGAACAGATCGCCGACATCGAGCAGGCCGTCTTCGGCGGCACCGACAAGGCCCTCGCCGCCATGCGCGGCGGCGGCAAGACATCCATCGAGCGGGCGGCGGTGGTCTGGGTCGCGGTCCACGGTCTGAGCGACTACACCATCCTCGTCGGAGCCAAGGACGACGACGCCGCAGACAACCTCGAAACGATCAAGTGGGAACTCGACGGCAACGAGACCCTGGCCGCCGACTTCCCCGAGATCTGCGTCCCCATCCGCGCCCTCGAGGGGTCATCCCGCCGGGTGACGGCGCAGACCGTGGCTGGCGCCCGCACGCGCATCGTGTGGGGTCTTGACCGCATCGTTCTTCCCGACTGCGGCGACGCGGCACCATGGCAGGAACCAGGGTCGCGCAACGCCGTCATCGAGTCGAAGTCCATCGGCGGCGCCATCCGCGGGCGGAACTTCCACAACCGCCGCCCCAAGCTCGTATTCCTCGACGACGTGGAGAACGACGCGAGCGTCCGCAGCGCCACCGAGACGGCGGCTCGTCGGCGCCGCATCGAGAACGACATCGGCGGCCTTGGCGGACACCGCCAGAAGCTCACGCGCGTCTACGTGGGCACCATCATGGACCGGGATTCGATCACCGCCGAGGTGACCAACCGTGTCCTGCGGCCCCAGTGGAACGGCTCGCGCTATGCCTACATGAAGGCGTTCCCGAAGCGCGCCGATCTGTGGGACCGGTACTGCGCCATCCGTCGCGACGTCGTGGCCGGCGGGCCCGGGCCGGCGCGGGCGTTCTACGTGGAGAACCGGGCGGCCATGGACGAAGGGGCCGTGGTAGCCTGGCCGGACGGCTACCGCTCCGAGGAGCACGAAAGCGCCGTCGAGAAGTACTACGCCAAGCTGGTGGACAAGGGCGACGAGGGCCTGCGGTTCGTCGCCTGCGAGTACCAGAATGATCCCGACATGCTCGACGCCGAGGAGATGAGCCAGCAGCTGCGCGAGGAGCTCATCATCGGACGGCTCAACAACCTCGAACAGTGGCGCATCCCTTCCGACGCGGTGCTGGTTACCGGTCAGGTCGACGTCCACGGGGCCGCGTCATGCCTCTACTGGCTGGTGTCGTGGTGGCGAAGCGGGTTCGGCGGGGGGCTCCTGTGCGCCGGCACCTGGCCGCCGCGCGGCACCATCGGCGAGCGCTACCGCGACATGGGCGAGGAGGCCGCCATCGGCTCGGCGCTGGCGGATCTGGAGAAGCTCCTGATGTCGCGCCGGTGGATCTCCGACGACGGGCGCGAACTCATGCCGGTCTTCGGGGAGGATTCCGGCGCCGGGCAACACCAGCAGATCGTGTTCCGCCACTGCCGCGGGGCCGTACGGCGCAACTGGCGCCCGACCAAAGGGGAGAACGTCAAGGAGAAGGACTACAACAGCCTGCACCGGCAGGCGGTGGTGCGGGGAGAACACTGGGTCATGTCTCCGCAGGCGAGCGAGAACCTCAAGGTCGCGGCCTACATGTTCGACGCGAACTGGTGGAAGGGGTTTGTCCGCAAGCGCCTGCAGGCGCCCGTGGCCGACCCGGCGAGCTACACCCTATGGGGGACCAACCCGTCCATCCATGCCGAGCTCGCCAGGCACTGGTGCGCCGAGGAGAGCCAGACCCTGACGGTCAAGACCACCAGCCGGGAATATGAACAGTGGCTGCCGCGGCCGAACCGGCCCAATCACTGGTGGGACTGCCTGGTGGGCAGCGCGGTGATCGCATCGACAGTGGGCCTCAAGCTCGGCCAGGGCATGGGCCCGCGCGGCAGGCGCGACAACAGCGGGAGCGTGGAGGTGATCGAGGTATGAGCGAGGCATTCCTGTACTACACCCACAACGCCAAGCCGCGGGAGTTCATGGAGAGGTTCTACCGCCGGCATCGGGAAATGGCGGAGGCCTCCGGGGCCCAGTGGATCGCGGTCGTGCGCGAGAAGTTCGCCGACGACGACATCGTGCAGGCGCCGTGCGCCGACGACCCGAAGTACGCCGACATCTACCGGCGTGTCCTCGCCTGCCTGGACCGTGTCCGGGGGGACGACGAAACCATGGTCTACCTGATCGAAGACGACGTGCTCTACTCCAGCGAGCACTTCGGACAGGCGCCGCGAGGCCCGCAGGTCTTCTACAATCTCAACCTCGCCTACATGTGCGACCGGGGTTTCTACTGGCACCTCAAGGGCGCCATCGCCCTCTCCCAGCTCTGCGGCACGGCCATGGGGATGCGCATGGCCATGCGGACCAAGCTCTGCGAGTGCCTGGAGAAGCGCCTCGCCTGCGTCGAGCCTGCCGGCGACGGGTACATCACCGGAACCTTCCACACGAACATCCCCAACATCGACATCCGTAGCGGCTTCAACGCCACCTGGGCAACCCCGGAGTCGGTCCAGTTCCTGCCGACGCTGCCCGGGTGGGCCCCGTGGGCGAAGCTATGGACATGCTACAGCGGAGGCCTGGTCAATGGGTGATTCCTACGACCCCTTCTTCAGCTGGAAGGCGCTGGCCTGGCCCGAACAGTGCCGCGCCATCGCCGCAGGACAGCTCCCCTGGCCGGTGCAGATGACCGTCTATCCGACGAACCGGTGCAACCGCAACTGCCGCGGGTGCATCATGGCTGCCGAACGACAGA
Source organism: Verrucomicrobiota bacterium (assembly GCA_019136035.1). GTDB lineage: Bacteria > Verrucomicrobiota > Lentisphaeria > Oligosphaerales > JAFGRS01 > JAGVUW01. The sequence goes on from JAGVUW010000031.1 coordinate 4,508, forward strand.
ACGGCGCCGAACTGAGCGAGAACGTCTTCGCCTCGCTCGTCGATGAAGCGAACCTCCTCGGGGTCGCCTCGATGCACATCGCCGGCGGAGGAGAGCCGACGCTCTACCAGCCCCTACGGCATGTCGCCAGGTTCCGCGGCACCGCGGTCCTCTCGACCAACGGCACCTTTCTGAGCAGGCGCATCTGTTCCTGGTTCAAGCGGGTCCGCGTCTCGGTCAACGCCGGCAGCCCGCGGACCTATGCGGAGTTCACCGGCACCAGCGAGGACGCCTACCGGCAGCTGGTCTGCCGCCTGGTCAACGCCTGCGAGCGCCCGCGGCCGTGGGACATCGGCCTGGGCATGATCGCCGACCGCCAGAGTCCAGAGGACATCGCCCGGTTCGTCGCCCTTGCCGACCACGTCGGCGCGGACTGGGTCCACATCCGACCGGTGTACTACCCACGGGGAACTCCCGAGGCTGAAGACGTGGTGCGCAACTGGCCAGGGATCTCTGGCGCGGCCCTCGAAGCGGGGAGGACCAGCCGCTGCCGGGTCTTCTGCGTCTCGGACAAGTTCTCTGGGTACTGGTCGGCGCGCGACTACCTCAAGTGCCGGGCCACGCCGCTGGTCGCCGTGGTCTGCGCCGATGCGCGCCTGGCCGTCTGTCAGGACGTGTTCACCAAGTGGGGCGACCTCAATACGCAGAGCTTCGCCGCTGCCTGGACCTCGGACGAGCACTACGCGGCGATGCGGCAGATCGATCTCGACGCCTGCCCGCGGTGCATCATGAACCGCCATAACGAGGTGCTCGAACACGCCTTCGTCAACAACGAATGCCTGCTGGAGGTGCTGTAGCCATGCATGTCGCAGTGATGTACTCGGGCGTCGGCGGGGCCAACGGAGCAGACTACGTCGCGGAGTTCCTTGCCAACGGGTTCCGCGACGCCGGCGTGCGGGTGTCCATGGTCGGGAGCCACGGCGGCTACCCGACCAGCACCAGCCCGGTCCTGGGCCGCGG
>JAGVUW010000161.1 GCA_019136035.1 Verrucomicrobiota bacterium
CATCTTCGTGCTCACCAGCACGGCCTGCTGTGTGCCCGGGCGCAACCTGATGGAGCACCTGCCGCACGTCATGGTCATGCCGCACCACTGGTACCGCGTCAACCCGGGCCTGCGCGAGCGGAATCTGATGCAGTACTTCCCGAAGGACGCCCTGGTCGATCCCGAGTACAGCCCGGAAGTGGTCAGCGGCTTCCTCACCGGCATGGGCACGCCGGAGGACCGCAACCTGCCGTGGCTGGAGCGCATCGGGGTGCAGATCCGGCGGGTGCCGTGGGGTGCCTGGGTGAGGCCGCTGATGGTCTGGCTGCCCTTGGCGTTCCTCGGGATGGTCTGCTACGGCTGCCTGGCCATCATCCTGCACCGACAATGGTCACACCACGAGCACCTCGCCTACCCGATCGCGGACTTCGTGGCCTCGGTCCTGGGCCGCAAGGACGACGAGTCGGCGACGCCGGCGGTGCGCAACCGCCTCTTCTGGGTCGGCCTGGCCGTCGTCCTGATGATCCGCGTCAATAACGGCCTCTGCGTGTGGTTCCCCGATGTCTTCATACCGGTCAAGCTGACCTTCATCTTCACGCCCTTTATGACCCTCTTCCCGGCGGCGGGCAAGGTCCTCTGGGGCCCGGGGCTCTTCCGCTTCGAGCTCTTCCCGCTGATGGTGGCGTTCGCCTTCCTGCTGAGTTCCGAGATTGCCCTGACGATGGGCGTCTCGCAGATCCTCTGGGTGCTCTTTGCGGCGCCGCTGGTGACGATGGGCATGGACTTCTCGACCGACTACAGCGGCATCGGCTGGTCGGGCTGGCAGCGTGGCGGCAGCTACATCGCCTTCGCGCTGATGCTGGCGTACACCGGCCGGCACTATTACGGGCGCATCCTGGCGGGTGCGGTGGCAGTCTGGAAGCACCTGCGCGAGGAGGACCGCGGCGCGGTGTGGGCGATGCGGCTGCTCCTGCTGGCGGGGGCCCTGACGGTGGTGCTGGTGATGCGCCTGGGGATGAACCTGCCGTTTGCGGCGGCCACGGTCGGCCTGGCGCTACTGTCGTGCGTGGTGGTCTCGCGCATCAGCGCCGAGACCGGGCTGTTCTTCATTCACACGCGCTGGCAGCCCTTCAGCTTCCTGCTGGCGATGCTGGGCGGCACCATGATGAACCCGAGCCTGGTGGTCGCCAGTGTCATGGTCTGCTTCGTGCTGAGCATCGACCAGAGCCAGGCCTACCTGCCGTACCTGGCGAACGGCCTGAAGGTCTGTGAGCGCCTGCGTCTACCGCAGATCCGCCTGACCGGCGTGAGCCTGGCCGTCTGCGTGGCCGGTGTCTTCCTGGCACTCCTGGTCGGCCTGACCGCCACCTACGACACCGGCACGCCGCGGCAGTGCTCCTGGTCCTACAACGTCCTCCCGAAGCTCGCCTTCGAAGCGGTCGAGCCGGAGGTCCTGAAGCTGCAGGCGGTCGACCGCCTGGCCGAGGCCGAGACCCTGCCGTGGTATGCGAAGCTGCGTGACATCCATCCGCAGAAGCACTTCCTCTCGGCGGCCGGCTTCGGCTTCTTCGCGGTGCTCCTGTTCAGCTTCCTGCGCCTGCGCCTGCCGCGCTGGCCCCTGCACCCGGTGCTCTTCCTGGTCTGGGTCACCTGGCCGATGTACGCCCTCTCCTACTCGATCCTCCTGGGCTGGCTGGTCAAGACCCTGACCATACGCTTCGGCGGCTACGCGACGGTGCAGCGCCTGAAGCCCCTGATGTTCGGCGTCATCGGCGGCGAGATCCTGGGGGCACTGGTGTTCATGGTCGTGGGCGCCGTCTACTTCCTGGTGACGGGCAAGCCGCCGGTCGCCTACCGGTACTTCCCGCGCTGACGGATCTTCCTCCACTGGCCGGTACCTGCCGGTGACGGAAGCTCCGCTTTACGGGAGACTTACGGCCCCGCCGTCGATCTCCCGTCGGGGTCACCAGGGGCCTTCCGCAACGGTCACGTCCAGGCCGCCCTTATGGTTTCCGCTTCCAGACGGATGGAACATCCGACGGACGGCGCCGTGGGCCTACGTCGCCTGCGTCGGCGGCGTCGCGGCCGCGGCCGCTCCGGCCGTGTCGGCAGTGCTCTCGACCAGGCTCCTGAAGTCGATGGTGGCCAGGTGCTCGATGAACTCGTCGTAGTTCTGCACCAGGGCGGTCGCGACGCTCCCCGGCACGAGTCTCAGAATGCGCCCGGTGTAGGCACGGTCGTTGGCGCGTACCGCGTTCTCGACGTCGGCCAGGGTGAGGCGGTCCGGCGACTGCCCGGGGACGTAGCAGCGCTCGCGGGCCGAGCCGAGGTCGACCGGGACGAGAATGCCGCTGGCCACCAGGGTGTTGGCGACGCTGGCCACGAGGCGCACCGGTATGGCGTGCTCACGGGCGAAGGCCGCCGGACGCCAGCCGTGTTCGCCGGCGAGGTAGGCCTTGCAGGTCTCGTAGGTTAGGACAATGCCGAGGCTGACGCGGGCCGCCGGCGACATCGCCGCCGGCGAGGTCTCGAGGATGTAGGTGCCGTAGTTCTGCACCGCGAAGCTGACCTCGGCGCCGAAGAGCACCAGGGTCCAGTTGGTGTAGAGCCAGGCCAGGAAGAAGGGCACCGCGGCGAAGGTGCCGTAGATGGCGTTATACTCGGTGACGCCGATCTGGAAGGTGATGTAAGCCCACTGCGTGACGTACCAGAGCGCCCCGGCCACGATGCCGCCCGCCAGGGCAGGGAGGGTCTGGACGTCCGTATTCGGCATGAACTTGAACAGGAAGGCGAAGGCGACCATCACCACGACCACACCGAAGAGCCGCAGGCTGGCAACGTAGAACCAGGCCAGGGGGCCGACCCACTCACGCAGACGCGCCACCGCCGCCGGCGACGACAGCGCCGCGTTGACGCTGGTCACCACCAGGAACAGCACCGGTATCAGCGCCAGCACGAAGAAGTACTCAGTCAGCCGCCGGAACAGCGGCCGCCCGATCTTGGTGCCCCAGATGGTATTGAAGCTGAACTCGAGCTTGGTCATCGCCTTGATCACCCCCCAGAAGAGGAGCAGGGACCCGACCAGGCCCATGGCCCCGAAGCTGGTGTTCTCGACGTAGGAGAAGATGGTGGTGATGGCCTTCTGCATCGGCTCGGGCAGGCCCTCGAGGGAGAACTGGCCGCTGGGCGCCGGCGGTGCGTCGGCGGCCGGCTCGGTGTGGGCGACGCGGAATTCGACCCGCGTCGTGGTGTCGCCATCCGCGGCCGTCTCCTGGATCTCGATGCGTTCCAGGCCGATGGCATCGATGAGGCGGTTCTGCATGCCGATGCCCTTGGTAAACGAGAACATCATGGCCAGCACGGGCACCATGCTCATGAGGGTGATGTAGGTCAGCGCCGAGGCCTGCAGGTAGCAGTTGTCGGCGATGAAGCCGCGCACGACGATGGCGGTGATGCGGCAGAACGAGAAGACCATCCGGCGCATGCCGGAGAAGCTGGCGACGTCGCGGTCCCAGAGGTCCTCCGCGACGAAACGCCGGGCGGCGCCGTAGCCTCTCTGGGCGGCCGCCAGGCAGCGCTGACAGGCGCTCTCGGTCGTGCGTGGCTGTGTCATCGGTGTCGTTCTCCGCATGGCGTTCCCCGTCGGCCGGGGCCGGTCGACGCAGGCCGGCTGGACGCGGCACTCGCCGGGGTTCAGTCGTCGTGGCCTTTGGTCGTGAAGGTGAACACGCAGTCCCACTCGGGCGGCGGCGGCTGCCTACGGAAGAGCTCCAGGCGCTCGTGGTAGAGGGCATAGAGGCGGCACTGCGGGCGGTCGTTCTGCAAGGCCTCGATGAGGCCGCGGCAGGCATCGAAGTCGCGCCGGCGGTAGGCCTCGAGAGCGGCAGTGAAGCGCGCCGTCTCGGCGGCCATGGCGGCGCTGGGGGCGCCCTCGCAGAGCGGCTCGAAGAGGGCCGCGGGCTCGAGTTTGCCCTTGACGCGGACCACATCGACCGGCCGGCAGTGGAAGGCGTCGCCGATGGCCCGCCGGGTGGCGTCGCTGATGAGCATGCCGGTGTCGTAGACGCGGGTGAGGCCCTCCAGGCGGCTGGCGAGGTTGACGGCGTCGCCCATGACCGTGTAGCTGAAGCGCGTGCTGCTGCCCATATTCCCGACGCTGACCACGCCGCTGTTGAGGCC
>JAGVUW010000008.1 GCA_019136035.1 Verrucomicrobiota bacterium
CTCTACGCCGCGCTGTCCATGCAGAGCAAGGCCCCCGGACAGCCCTGGGGCCCGGCCCGTGTCATGGTCGTGCCGCCGTGCGACGGCTACTCGATCTATTACCACAAACTCACCGTCGACCGCCGCGGCGGACTCTACCTCGCCTACAGCTACCTCACCGCCGACGCCGCCTACCAGAAGCAGTTCCCGGAACTCTATAACTTCCCGGCCCTGATCCTCTCGAAAGACCACGGCAAGACCTGGAAGCTGGCCGCGACCGCCGACTTCGCCGACGCGCCGCGCTGAGCCGGATATTCCCCACCCCGGCAAGCCGGTTTGGCTGAATATCCATCTGTGGCCGGCTTCAGGCGGTGCCTTTCTCGCCGGCCGCGGAGGAGAAAGGCGCGCCGGTGGGAAAGGCGGAAGGGAACGCCCAAGCGGAAGGGAACGCCCAAGCGGAAGGGAACGCCCAAGCGGAAGGGAACGTCCAACGCCCAACGCCGAAGGGGAACGCCGAACGCGCAAGCGAAAGGGGAACGCCCACCGCCGAACGTCGTTCTCGGCAAGGCCCGGCCGTGCCGGTCTGTGTCCGTCCTTGTTCGTCCGTGTCCCGAGCCAGAGGGCCGCGATCCCCGCGGCCCTGAGTCGGCCGGTCGCGCTTGCGTGCAGTCGCCATGGGGCGAAAGGCCCTGCACCGCCAACCTACCTGATGCTCCGGAACTGGCCTAGGCCTCGTCCCGTTCCGGAAGATCCGTCCGTCAGGCCCCCTCCATGGCGATGGCGCGTGGGAAAAGGATGTTGTTCTCCTTGTGGATGTGCGCGTGCAGGTCGGCCTCGATGGCCTGCAGGGTCTCGTAGAGCCCGGCGAAGGTCGGACAGGCATCCGCCGGCAGGGTGTAGCCGTCGGTCAGAGCGCGCATCTGTGCCAGGGCATCGCCGGCGCTCTCGTGCTCGGCCTCCATCTGGCGGATCGGGTTCTGCACCGTGCCGCAGTGCATCGGCGGCACCGTCCCGGTGGCTGCGACCTGGGCCTCCATCTGGCGGATGTACGGGAAGAGGACCTGCTCTTCTTTCATCAGGTGCATCTCGATCTCGCGGCGCATGTCCTCGAACACCGCCTGCAGGGCCCGCAGGCGCTCGCCATGGCGGGCGCCATGGGCCCCCAGGACCTTCACCAGGTCGGCACTGGCCCGCGGCAGCAGCGCCCGCATGGTGGCGTGGTGCGTCGACTCGATGTGGTCGGCCAGCGCCGTCAGCGTCGCCGTCGCCCACGACGCCTCCGCTGCGGCAGATGGCGAGGCGACGTCCTCATCCAGAGCCGCCAGCACCGCCGAGAGACTCACACCCGCCGCCGCCGCCGCCTCGGCCACCGGACGGCCGCCTCCGCAGCAGACGTCCAGACCCAGCGCCTCCAGGGCCCGGCGGGCACCCGGATGGCGTGTCACCAGATCACGCACTGTCGTCGTTGCATCCAGAGTCAGAGTCATCACACATCCTCCGTCGTTGGCCGGCCCCACTCGACACCACCGGCCGGCCCTGGAGCCCGCCGTAGGCAGAAATGCTATGGAGTTACTGGTGATTGGACCGGCGGTCCCCCGGCGGGTTCCCGGGCGGGGGATCCCAGCGCCGGCGCGCCGGCCGTGGGGGGCATCCGTGCCAGGGTAACTCGCAGGCAGATCTGTCGGACTTGTCGGACCTGTCAGACGGGTCAGACGGTACCCGGCGGGCGTCACCGCGATGGCGGCGAGCCGCCGCTCCCGGGCGGCGTTCAGCGGGGGCAACGCCATGGCGACAAAGGCTTGCCGATGCAGTCCTTCCCCGCGAGGGGGCGACAGCTTGGGGAGTGGACGGGCGATGTCGTTGGCATCGTCGCGACCCTTGCAGGGGCCCTGGCGTGCACCTATGGTGCCGTTGCGGAGGAACAGCCAGGGAAGCGCCTGTGGACAGTCACCCGCGCCGGCCGGCACCAGAAGGAGGCAAGCGATGGCCTGTGAGTTCATTCAACCGAAGAGCGTCCACTCGACCGCGGGGGTAGGCTACTCTCACGTGGCGAAAGTCGGTAGCACCGTCTACCTCGCCGGCCAGATCGCGCTCGACCCGGCCGGCGCTCTGGTGGGCGCCGGCGATATCGAGGCGCAGGCCCAACAGGTCTACGCCAACCTCCAGGCCATCCTCGAGGAACTCGGCGGCAGCCTGAAGGACATCGTCAAGATGACCACCTACCTGACGGACCGCAGCCACCTCGGAGCCTTCCGCCGGGTGCGGAATCGCTTCTTCAGCGACCCGTTCCCTCCGAACACGCTGCTGTTCATCAGCGGCCTCGCGCAGCCCGGGTACCTCATCGAGATTGAGGCCGTGGCGGTCCTCGATGGTATGCGTACGGCCCCGGCTGAACGCTGAGAGACGTCCTGGGCCATGGTGGGCGATGTGGCTGCCCATTCCCTTGCCTGGGCGGTCGATCCCGGGGGCAGTGGACCGGTGTGGGCATCGTGGACCGTGTGGACAGGGAATCGGCGGGGACGGCTCCAGGGGCCTGTCGCCCTCCAGGGGCCGTTGGACCAGGCCGCCTTTCTGGAGGGCGAGTGGCCACAGACGCGAAGGCGTCCACGAGCCGGGGCGGCGTCGACAGCACCACGACGCGACGTTCCCCTGCGAGCCGCCCCGCCGGCGCCGTGGCGTGCGGGTTCGTGCAGGGCGTCAGTCGTTGTCCCTTGAGTCCGTGTTCCACCGCGGCAGGTGCCGCCCGGAGCACGCGCCGGGCGCCTCGCGCGGGTTTTTTTCGGCCTTTTCCCAGGTCGGGCGTTGACAGGCGGGTGTCTGGCGGTGTAGCTTCCCCATAGAGCGTGGTGTGGTAGAAACGCGGTACGGTTCGCATGGCAACGCGAGGTCGCTGCCCGCCGATGGGTGAGGACCTCCAGGAAGTGAGCTTCCAGAAGCCCAAGCAGCTGCGGCCGCCGCGATTTCTCCGCCTCATGGCGACCCACCACCCACGCCAATGGCCGCCGGTCCCACGGGCCGGCGGCCCCTCCGTGTTGGGGCCTTGAAAAGCGCCTGCGGCGCATCAGATTTCCCTTCTGACTGACGACCCGGTGTGCTTCTGCATCGGGGGGCGATTACCCAGAGGCAGGCACCCATGAAGGCAGTTCAGCTCACCGGCCTGCGCCAGATGGCGCTGCGTGAGGTCCCCGACCCGGTCCTGACCCGACCCGACGACGTTCTTCTGAGCGTCCGCGCGGTCGGCGTCTGCGGCTCGGATGTCCACTACTACACGACCGGCCGCATCGGCAGCCAGGTGGTGCGCTATCCGTTTGCCGTGGGTCACGAGGCGGCTGGCGTGGTCGAGGCAGTCGGCCCGGCGGTGCGGCATGTCAAACCGGGCGACCGCGTTGCGATCGACCCGCCGGTGGCGTGCCACGCCTGTGACCAGTGCCTGGCCGGTCGGCCGCACACCTGCCGGCAGCTCAAGTACCTTGGCTGTCCGGGTCAGCTCGACGGCTGTCTGAGCGAGCGTCTGGTGATGCCCGAGGAGTGCTGTTTTCCGGTGCCGCCGACCCTGAGTCTGTCTGATGCAGCGCTGATCGAGCCGCTCTCGATCGGGGTCTACGCGGTGCGCCAGTCGGTTCCGATGGCGGGTGCGCGGGTGGGCATTTTCGGCATGGGTCCGATCGGCTTCAGCGTCCTGCTGCCGGCCTTGGCGGCGGGTGCCGCGGCGGTCTATGTGAGCGACCGCATTGACGCGCGGGTGTCGCTGGCCCGGGCTCACGGCGCCGCCTGGGGCGGCAATCCGGACCGCGACGACATCGTCGCCGAGATTGCCGAGCGCGAGCCGCTGCGGCTCGATGTCGCCTTCGAGTGCTGCGGCCAGCAGGAGGCCATCGATCAGGCCGTGGCGCTGCTCAAGCCCGGCGGCAAGCTCATGCTCATCGGCATCCCCGAGTTCGACCGCTTCAGCTTCTCGGCCGAGGCGGCGCGCCGCCAGGAGCTCTGTTTCCAGAATGTGCGCCGGCAGAATGCCTGTGTGCAGGCGGCCCTCGACCTGGTGACCTCGGGCCAGGTCCGCCCCGGCTTCATGGTCACGCATACGTACCCCCTGGCGCGCACCCAGGAGGCCTTCGAGCAGGTGGCGGCCTATGCCGACGGTGTGCTCAAGGCCATGATCGAGATCGA
>JAGVUW010000042.1 GCA_019136035.1 Verrucomicrobiota bacterium
AGTTTGGCAGTGTCGAGGCGGTCCTCGATGCCGAGGCCGAGGCCGTCGGCCTCGCCTCCGAGGGCGCCGCGACGGCGGCGTCGACGGCGGCGTCGGCCGGCCCCGGCCCGGGCGCCGCCACCCTCACGACGAGCGGCACCGCGGCGGCGGCGCCGCACCGCGACAGCGCCGGCGATGCCATCGGCGACATCCGCGAGATGGCCGCGGTCTCGACGCGCATCGCCACCGAGTTCGGCCGCGTCATCGTCGGCCAGCGCCAGGTGCTCGAGGAGCTCCTGGTGGCCATCGCCGCCGGCGGCCATTGCCTGATGATCGGCCTGCCCGGCCTCGCCAAGACCCTCATGGTCAACACCCTCGCCAAGATCCTCCGACTGCGCTTCAAGCGCATCCAGTTCACCCCCGACCTGATGCCCTCGGACATCATCGGCACCGACGTCCTCGAGGTCAACGAAGAGACCGGCCAGAAGACCTTCCGCTTCATCAAGGGCCCGATCTTCACCAACATGCTCCTCGCCGACGAGATCAACCGCACCCCGCCCAAGACCCAGGCGGCCCTCCTCGAGGCCATGCAGGAACGCCAGGTCACCGTCGCCAACCAGCTCTTCCCCCTGCCGCCGCCCTTCTTCGTGCTCGCCACCCAGAACCCCCTCGAGCAGGAGGGTACCTACCCGCTGCCCGAGGCGCAGTTGGACCGCTTCATGTTCAACATCGTGGTGGACTACCCGGAGGCGGACGAGGAGGAGCGCATCGTCATGGCGACCACCGGACGGCAGGAGACGGACCTCGCCGAGGTGCTCAGCGCTCAGCAGCTCCTGGACCTGCAGAGCACCGTGCGCCAGCTCCCGGTCAGCGCCCACGTGGTCAAGTACGCCACCCGCCTGGTGCGCATGACCCGCCCGAAGTCCGAGGAGGTCCCCCAGTTCATCAAGGACCACGTCCACGTCGGCGCCGGGCCGCGCGCGGCGCAGTTCCTCATCCTGGGCGCCAAGGCACGTGCGGTCCTGCAGGGCCGCCTGAACGTCTCCTGCGAGGACGTCCGGGCGCTGGCCCTGCCGGTGTTGCGGCACCGCATCTTCACCAACTTCACCGCCGACTCCGAGGGCATCGGCCCCGACGACCTGATCCGGCAGCTCCTGGCCGCGGTCCCGGAGCCGAGCGAGAAGGACTACTGAGGGCACAAGGACTACTGAGGGCACCGCCGGGATGGTCTCGCCTGCGCTGCAATGTCTGGCCGGAGGGGCCCTGGTGGTCCTGGGCATGCTGGTGGCCTACGGCCTGGCCCGCCTGGCGGCCAATCTGTTCATCGCCCTGATCGCCCTCGGGGCGGTGTTCGGGGCGGTGCTGGCCATCCTCAACGGCGCCTGGGTCGGCTGGTTCGAGATCCTCTGGCGCAGCTTCGGCCTGGGCCTCCTGGCGGCCCTCGTCTCGCTGCCGGCGCTGCCCTTCAGCAGCTTCCTCCGACCGCGCCGCAAGTGAGCGCTCCCGCCGGGTGTCGCCCCGCGGCGCTCACGGGGCCGCCGGCGCCGCCAGTGCCGCTGCGGCCGCCACCGCGTCGGGCGCCTCGAGCAGCCCCCGGCGCCGCGCCGGATCGCGCAGACAGCCGGCAATCGCCGCCAGCTTCCGCAGGTGCACCTCGACCGGCTGGTCGGCCGGACTGAGGAGAAGGAACAGGCACGACGCCGGACTGTCACTGCCGCGCACCGCAAAGCCGCGCGGATTCAGGCCGAGGAGCACGCGCGACTCGGCCAGCGCTGCGGCGGCCCGGACATGCAGGTGCACCAGCACCACCCCCGGCACCAGCTCCAGCGGCGCCGGCACGGCCGCGTCGCGGCACTGCCGCAGGACCTGAGCCAAGGCCTGCGGCTCGCCGGCCAGAGCGATCTCGAGGAGGGCCTCGACAGCGCCGTCGAGCTCGGTGCGGTCGAGGTCAACCCGGACGTCCTCCGGCCGCACCAGGGGTGCCGCCGCGGCCGCCGCCGCGGGGGCCGCCGCCGGCGACGCGGCCTGGTCGCCCTCGGGCGGGTAGGCGATGATCAGGTTGACGTCGGCGAAGCGTCCGGCCGCCTGGCGCGGCAGGCGGTCGAGGGCCGGTTGCCAGCCCAGGGCACCGCGACGCACCGCCAGGACGACCACCGCGTCGCCGGGTCCGGGAGCCAGCTCGGCCAGCGTCGACAGCGCCGCCGACCACGACGGCAGGACGCGCACCCCCGCACCGGCGGCAGCCGCCGGCCACGACGCCACCGCGTCAGCCAGACAGAGCCGATGCAGGCCGGCGCCGAGCTGCTGCGACAGGCCCACCAGGCACTGCTTCACCACCGCCATGCCCGGATGGCGGTCCACCAGCGGCGGCTCCAGCACGATCAGGCGCTGCACCGCCCGCAGCGGCCCCGCGGCACGGTAGACCATGAGCATCTGTAGCGACTGGTCGAGGAGCTGGTCCAGGACCCGCCCGAAGACGCGCTGCAGCGACGACACCTCGCCGTTCCAGCCCATCACGGCCGTGGCGGCGCGGAAGTCGGTCATGGCCCGGCAGAGCCCGGTGGCGACATTGGTATCGACGCGGGTGACCGGAAAGACCGGCACCCCGGCCGCCACGGCGTGCACCACCACGCCGCCGAGCATGTTCTCGGCCTCCGCCACGGCCCGCAGCATGCCGTGGGGGCCCTCCGGCACCACCGCCGCCGGGTAGAGCGGCTCCTGCGACCCCGGCCGGCGCAGCAGCAGCGCCAGCTCGATGAGGGCCCCGGCCGTCGCGGGGTTGGCCAGCGGCACCATGATGCGGTCGCACGGCGCCGAACCCTCGAACGACCGGCGAACCTGACGGCGGGCCAGACGCCCCGCGAAGAGGTCGGTGACCCAGGCGCCCGCGAAGCAGGTGACCAGGATCATCAGGACGGTCCCCGTCACCACCGCCTCCGAAAACAGCCCGAGTTCGAAGCCGACCATCACCGCCGCCAGGGTCGCGGCCGCCTGGTTGACGCTGAGGCCGTACATCAGGCCGCCCTCGTCGCGGTCGTAGCCCAGGAGCCGCCGGGTCAGCCCCGCGGCCATGGCCTTGCTCAGGAGCGCCACCCCGCTCATCACCAGCGCCACGCGGGCCGCGTCGTGGCTCTCGAAGGGCAGCCGCGGGTTGACCAGCATGCCGACCGTGATCAGAAAGAACGGTATGAAGAGGGCGTTGCCGACAAAGCGTATGCGGTTCATCAGGATGCTGTTCTCGGGCACGAGGCGGTTCAGCGCCAGGCCGGCCAGGAAGGCCCCGATGATCGGCTCCAGGCCGGCCACCTGCAGCAGCACCGCGCTGGCGAACACCGCCGTCAGGGCGAAGACGTACTCGACCGTGTCGTCGGTCGCGGCGTGCCGCAGGAACCAGCGCCCGAGGCGGCTCAGGCCCCACAGCGCCAGCACCGACGCCAGGCTGGCCGAGACCAGAAAACGCACCCAGAAGCCGAGGCTGGAGTCGCCGCGCGACAGCGCCGCGACCGCCGCCAGCACCACGAAGGCGGCGGTGTCGGTCAGCATGGTGCCGCCGACCACCGTGGCGACCAGCGGCGTCCGCGCCAGCCCGAGGCGGCTGACGGTCGGGAAGGTCAGCAGGGTGTGCGAGGCGAAGAGGCTCCCCAGGAGCACCGCCGGCAGGACGCCCAGGTCGAGGAGCAGGAGCGCCGCCGCGATCCCGAGGGCCATCGGGAAGATGAAGGTCAGAAAGCCAAACACGAGGCTGTTGCCGCGATGCCGCAGGAACTCCTGCAGGTCGATCTCGAGGCCGGCCTGGAACATGATGTAGAGCAGACCCACGGTCCCGAGGAGACGCATCGTGGCATCGCGCTCGAGCAGGGCCAGGCCGTGCGGACCGAGCACGATGCCGATCAGGATCAGCCCGAACGAGGACGGTACGCGCGCCAGACGACACAGCGTCGGCACCACCAGGATGACCAGCATCACCAGGGCGAAGATGTGGACCGGGTCGTGTAGCGGAAGGGCTGCCATACACAGCTCCTCAGATCGATGGAGCATCCAAATCGAAATCGCGATCGCTATCGGATATCGAGTGATCTCCGAATGGCACTCGGACACGAGAGACTGACATCTACCGGTTGTCTATCAGCTACGTCGCGTGGGGGTTATGAGAAGGCCGCGGCACGTGACGTTGTCCATACGTTTAGCCCGGGACCAGTGACTGCGCGCCAGCCAGTCGATCCCGATCCCGATGGCGATTTGGATGATAGCAGGCCCCAGCAAGCGCCAAGAGGCGACTGAGTACAGCGCCGCCGGAACAACGGCCTGCACTCGCCACAAACCGCTCACCTACGCAGACCGCCGCGGCGCGCCCGGGTTCAACCGCGCCGCGCTTTTCCGTCGGCCGCCGGCGCACTGGCTTTGGGCCGTGCGCGTGGCTACTGTAGCCGCCGCAGGGGTGCAGCCGGGCACAGGACCCGCCCCGCGCGGCCACGGCACCACGGCCGGACCCGCCAGGCGGGTGGGCCCCCCGGCGGTCCGCCGCTGTCAGGGAGAGCCGTCCGATGCGACATGCGATCGTCCACTGCGTCCTCGGGTCGCCCCTGGCCCTCGTTGCCATGGTCGCCGGCGTCGGCGCCGGCGCCGCGGAGTTGGCCTCGGCCCGCGTCGCGCACCCGGCGATGCCGACAGCCGCCACCCAGGCCGAGGCCGCCCGCAAGGCAGTCGACCCAGTCCTGGAGCGCGGCCTCGAGGCCATCCTCGCCATGGTCCCCGAGCGCAATGGCATACGCTTCTGCGACTGCCCCAACTGCGACATGGGCACCCAGGCCGGCCAGATCGTCTGGAATGGCCCCGCCGACCCCGACCGCGTGCGCTGCCGGTTCTGCAACCATGTCTACCCCTCGGAGCAGTACCCGATGGACCAGGTCATCGCCTTCCGCAACCGCCGCGGCCAGGCGGTCGAGTGGCGCTATCACCAGACCCCCGACGGCGACCGCTGCTTCTTCGACGCCCGCGCCCGCTACGAGCGCAAGACCTGGTCAGCGCGCCTGGCGCTGCAGCTCGCCGATGCCTGGGTGGCCACCCACGAGGCGCGCTATGCCGACGCCGGCGCGGCGCTCCTCTACGAGATCGCGCAGCGCTACGCCGGCTGGTCCTTCGTCCAGGACCAGGTCACCGGCGCCGATGGCCCGCTTCCCGACGCGGCGGAGCCCTACCCCTACTGGGGCGGCATCTGGAGCCGGTGGTTC
>JAGVUW010000817.1 GCA_019136035.1 Verrucomicrobiota bacterium
GGCGGTGCCCAGCGCCGCCGGGGTTCCCTGCCTGACCAGGCTGACGCCGGCGGTGTAACACACGACGGCGGCGACGTCGTCCCGAGCCATCGCCGCCAGCCTGTCGGTGGCTTCCGTGTTGGGGAAACGCGCCAGCCAGCGGGCGGCGGTCTGCCGCGCCTGCCAGTCGGGCCGGCCGGCGAGGGCCACGACCTGCTCCCAGTCCGGTCGTGGCGGCGGGCCGGGGGGCTCGACGGCAGGCATGCCCAGGTAGACGCGGCCGTCGGGAGTCTCCTGTGCCAGAGGGAGGTCTTCCGGATAGTAGACCACGGGCGGATCGAAGTCGGTCCAGTCGCCGGTGGTCACGCAACGCGGTCCAGAGCGTCGTCTGACCGCCGGCGGGGTGAGGCATGCGGCGGCCTCCGCGGTGAGCCGGCAGGTCTGGCCGGGCTCCACCCGCAGCTCCAGTGCCTCGCTGCCATCGGCCAGTCGGCAGAGTGTACACGGCACGGGCGGCGCGCACGCCGGCAGCGTCCCGGGCCAGGGGTTGGCCAGGCGCAGCACGCCGCCACGCAGACTGTGCACGGCCAGCCGCGTCACCCGCCCGCGCGCACACTCCCCGGCCAGGATGAAGCCGCCGTGAGCCCGCAATCCGCTGAAGCGGAAAATGCCCCGGTCGCCGGCGACTGCCAGGACGCGGGTGTGGTCCGTGTAGTTCTGCACGAGGACTTCGGAGATGCCGGAGGTCTGGCCGCTGGTGGCTTCACTGATGGCCATGTTCGTCAGCCAGCGGTCGTGGCGCGGGTCGCAGATCGAGCGGAGGCCATTGCGTTTGACCTGGGTGCGCACTGCCAGGGCATAGAAGAGCCGGCGCACCTCAGGCCAGCCGCGCAGGCGGGCGGCGGCGTGCATGAGGAAGCTGGTGGCGTGGCCGTTGGGCTCCTGCCCGCCGGTATGCCCGGGAATGGCCTCGTGGCGGTCCTCGTAGTGGAATCCGAACAGATTGGTCACGACATCGAACGTGGCGTTGGCCTTGCTCCAGAGGGGGCTGCCGGGCTCGATGCAGCCGCTCGGGTGCACCCCGAAGAGCACCACCGGGTGGCAGCGGTAGGGATGGTGATTGCGCGCCGTCTCCAGGAGCGTCGTGGCGTCGGCCGGGAACTCGTAGAGATCGGCCAAGGCCTCGCGCCAGCGCGCGGCGCGCTCCGCCTCCACGCCCAGAACGCCGGCGGCTGTCGCGGCAGCCCGCAGGATGGCGCCGATCAGAGCCCGGTCGTAGCAGTTGTCGTCGGCGGTGTCTTGCTGTTCGGCCGCCTGGCTGTCGAGGCAGTGCAGACGGCCGTCCGGGCCGCGGACGAGGTCCCCCAGGTGGTAGTCGGCCAGGGCCGCGATGACCGGGTAGGCGATGTCGGAGAGGAACTGCCGGTCGTGCGTGTAGAGGTAGTCCCACCAAAAGTTGAGGCCCATCCAGGCCACCGAGCCCTTGTAGGGGTTCTTCTTCCCGAAGGTCGCCCTGCCGCCGGCCCATTCCGGCGCGAACATGTGCGGGACCAGGGCCCCCTCCCGGGGGTTGTAGCGCAGGAACGCGGGGAGGAGCTCGGCAAAGGAATGGTGCGACGAGAGCAGGAGCTCGAGGTGGTTGATGGCGAACGGGGCCCAGTAGAGGAGAGCGGTCTGGGCGTCTGCGACGTGGCTCTCCTGCCAGGTGCGGTGATCAAGCGGATGCCAGAGCCCGAAGAAGCCCGGCGCCGTGGGCGACCGCGAGAAGCAGGCCTGGTGATAGGCCCCGAAGTACCAGAGGTTCTCCATCAGTTTGTCGGGAAGCTCGACGAAGGCCCGTTGCCAGTAGCGCGTCCACCACTGCCGGTGGCTATCCCCGTCGGCAGGCCACGGGTCGGTGGCCGTCTCCACGAGGGCGAGGGCCCCTGCCAGCGGATCGCTCGTGGCGCGCTCCGACGTCACGGCCACCGCCAGGCGCACCATGCCGCCCGGTGGCAGAACGACTTCCGTGCAGGCCGCCGCGCGGCGTGGCGAGGAGCCGTCACGCCATGTCGCCGGCAGGCCTTCGATGGTGGCCGCCATGGCGTAGCGCA
This sequence comes from Verrucomicrobiota bacterium, assembly GCA_019136035.1. Lineage (GTDB taxonomy): Bacteria > Verrucomicrobiota > Lentisphaeria > Oligosphaerales > JAFGRS01 > JAGVUW01. The sequence continues at coordinate 2,073 of JAGVUW010000817.1, forward strand.
GGTTGGGCAGGGCATGGTCGATGGCGACTCGCGGTCCGGACTGGAGCCGCACCTGCGGCTGGGAATGCGGCCCCGCGGCCACGCGCTGCTTCGCGGCCGTGATCGTGCTCTGCGGGAAGACGGCCTCCCATGACCCGTTGGCTATCTGGAGCGCGGTGGGATCACCGTCATCCAGCAGCGGGATGGGGTTCTTGCTCAGCACGGCCTCCAGGCGCAGCCGACTTCGGCCTCGCCAGTGCACGAAGACCTCCAGCATGTCCCGCTCGGCGTTGACCCGTGCGACGGTGGTCAGGAGGCCGTCGCGGGTGCAGACCTCGGCCTCGTGCAGGGACAATTCCTGCAGGTAGGACTGCCCGCGGCGCGGCGTTCCGGCGCCGAGCCGGGCGAAGGACAGATCCAGGCGCCCGGCGAAGAAACGACCGTACGGCCGGCCGCTTGGCGAGGCTGCCCAGAGGTCACAGCGGTCGAGGTAGAAGGTCTGCAGCGTGCCGCGCTGGCCGGTCACGGTGGCGCCGACGGTGCCATTGCCGAGGATCAACCCTTCCCCCCAATGCCCGGCCGGGCGCTCGTAGATCAGGCGGTGCTGCCGAAGGTAAACGGCCATATCGGGCACGAAGTCGGCCAGGTCGGCAGCGGCCGGCAGGACTTCACGAGACGCCAGGTGCTCCTGCAGACGGGTCCCCAGCCGGTCCAGCCGCAACGGCAGCGCGTCGGCCTCACCGGCAGGCGCCGGCCGGAGGCCTTCCACGATGGGCCCCCTGCCATCAGCCGAAGCGACCTCCAGCAGGAAACGCCCGTCCGCCGCCCGCTCCTCCGGCAGCCAGAATCCGCAGTGCCACGGGTCGGCGGCGCGGAACGGCACGGCCTCCTCACCGAGCGGGTGCCCGTCGGCGGAACGCAGGCGCAGGCAACTCACGCCGGAGACCGGTCCGGTGACCTTCAGCAGACGCCGGGTCTCGCCCTCCGGGGTGACGAGCCGGTAGCGTGTCCACGAGCAACGGTAGTTCTCCGCCATGGGGGTCGTCTCCTCACAGAGTCGGTGCCGTTCCCGCAGAAGATACAGCAATCCGGCATGTTGACACCGCAGATGGATATTCCGCCAGACCGGCTTGCCGGGGTGGGGAATATCCGTCAGAGCAAATGCCAAGGCCGCAAAAGTCAAATTAGAGGACTGACCCGCGGTGCCCCTGGCAGGTTACGGCAAGTGGCGGAAGATCCGTCAGAACTCGTGCATGTGTCGGCTGATGACGTGGTCCTGGTACTCGGGCGCAAGCTCGCAGAAGTACCCGCTCCAGCCCCAGACCCTGACGATGAGGTTGCGGTGCGCCTCCGGGTGTACCCTGGCGTCCCGCAGCGTGGCCACGTTCAACGTGTTGAGCTGCAGTTGCTGGCACCCCAGCCGCGCGAACTGCCGCACCAGCATGGCGACCTTCGCAAGGGCCTCCTGATCCCGGAAGACGGCGTCCGACAGCTCCAGGGTGATGGGGCCGCCATTGCATACACGGCGGTAGTCGAGCTTGGCAAAGCTCTGCAGGACGCTGAGCGGCCCGCGACTGCGAGTGCCCGGCGAGGGCGCCAGACTCGAGCTGAAGAACTCGCCCTGATGGCGGCCATCCGCGGTCGCCCCGACCGCCGGCTCCCGCATGCCGTCGTGGCCGCGGGCGAGCCAGACATAGTACATGGCCGAGCCGGTGCCGGGACGGACCCGGCCCCCGCGGCCATTGTCGGGAATGCCCTCGCAGGCCTCGGCGAAGGCGTCGAAGAGGAAACGCAGCATCGCGTCGGCGTCGTCATCGTTATTGCCGACGCGTGGCCCGGCGGCCATGGTTTCGCGCGCTTCCTCATAGCCCCGCCAGTCGTAGGCCAAGGCCGCCGCCAGGATCCGCGGCTGGACCCGGGCCTCGTCAAACACGAAACGCTTCACGGCGACCAGCGCGTCGGCGGCGTTGGCGGAACCGGCGCCATGGATGCCGACGTTGTTGTAGCGGGCGCCACAGGACAGGTCGCGGCCGCGCTCGATGCAGTCGGTCATCAGCACCGAGTACCACGGCGCCGGCGGCAGAATGACGTGGCGGTAGTCGGCCACGCGATCGCGCGTCTGTTGCCGGATGTTGGCGCGGGTGCGGGCGAGAATGCCATCGAACGAATCGCCGGCCTCGATCCCCTGGCGGATCGCGCTGTCGACCGCCGCCGGGAAAGACACCGCGCCGATGTTGACGATCTCCATGCCGCGGCCGGGAATGATGTACTCCCAACAGGCCGCGACGGTGTAGTCCCGCGCGTCCTCGATGCTGTAGCCATGGGCGAGCAGTCCGGGGATGACGACGTCGTCGTTGGAGTACTGCGGGAAGCCGAGGCCCCGACGGGTCAGGCTGGCAGCGAACTCCAGCAGGCCGAGGTCGGTATCGCGGTCAACGCGCAGGTTGATCTTCGGGTCGATCATGGTGACGTCGCAGGCGACCCGGAGCACCATGCGGGTCATCTCATTCACGGCACAACGGCCAGCCCTGGTCAGGCCGCCCAGCATCAGGCTCTGGCCGTTGTCGCCCTGTTGCACGCCGGGATAGAGATCGCTGTCACGGTTCAGCGCAATGAAGAACTCGGCCAGGAGCTCCTCGGCGGCGGCGACCGTGAGGCGCCCGGCGGTCAGGTCGCGCTCGAGGTAGGGCATCATGTACTGATCGAAGCGCCCGAGCCCGACGTGATAGTGGCCGCAGAGCCAGACGCTGGCGTGCAGGAAACGCAATGCCTGAAGCGCCTCGCGGAACGAGCGCGGCGGCTCGGCCGGGACCCGACGCAGCACCGCCGCGACGTCGTCGCGGCCGATCCGCTCGGCCTCGTCGGCGTAGCGTCCGGCCAGGGCCATGAGGGCGTCGATGCAGGCAACCGCGCCGTCGAGGAACTCGACGGCCTCGGGATCGCGCGAACGCCGTTCGCGGGTCAGCAGGGCCACCCGCCGCCGGCCATTCAGGCCAGCCGCCAGGACCAGGCCCCAGTCGGCGCAGATGTTGCTGATAGGGCCGAGCTCGTGAGCCTTTCCGCCTGCGAAGCGCTGCCGCCAGGCCTCGTCCGAATAGATCGCCGGCACGGCAGGGACGGTCCGGGTGAACACGATCTGCTGGTCCGGCGCGATGACGGGCCGCTCGGCCTCGCACTGCCGCACGAACAGCCGGCAGACGCGCTGCATCCAACTCAGACCCTCGCGCTCGCATTCCGCCAGCACGTCAGGCGGCGCGCTCTGGCGCTCCGCCGCTTGCCGTCGCTCCCGAACGGCCTCACGCATTGCCTCCAGACGACGGACCATCGTAGTACCACCTCGGCGCTCTTGCCGGCCCGGCAGCCCGGACCGCGGCGCCACAGACCCGATCTACACCACTCGCGCCTCGATCCCGAACCGCGCAAAAACCGTCGTGTCGGCGTTCGCTGGCCGAGACTCGTCCCAGCCAGGGGAAAAACGCCGTCCGCAGGCGCCGTATTTGCCTCCGGCAGCGCGGTTGTAGGGCAGCAGGTCTACCCGGAAGGGCCTCCTGAAGGAGTGGCAGGCCCGTGCTATCGCCTCCAGGTTCGCGGCGGTGTCGGTGACCCCGGGGACCAGCGGCACCCGGACCACCGCCGCACACTCCGACTGGCTCAGGATCTGCAGGTTCCGAAGGATGGGCTCATTGCGGCAGCCGGTGTAGCGTTCGTGCAGGTCCGGGTCCATCAGCTTCAGGTCGAAGAAGACCATATCGACCTTCGCCAGGAGACGCCGGAAGCGCGTTTCGTCGGCGTAACCGGACGTATCCAGCAGCACGTGCAGGCGGTCCAGGCGGTCAATGACGGCCTCCACGAACTCCGCCTGCAGCAGTGGCTCCCCGCCCGAGAAGGAGACGCCCCCCCCGGCATCGCGCAGAATCCCGCCCTGGCGGTTGAGCCGAGCCGCCAGCGCCGCGGCCGTGAGACGTTCCCCGACGCGCCGGTCGCCTGCGGGGCTGTGCAGCACCTCCGGCTCAGGGGATATGCCTTCCGGGTTGTGGCACCAGGCACAACGCAGCGGACAGCCTTTGAGGAAAACCGTAGTGCGGATCCCCGGACCATCAAAGACGGCGAACTCCTTGATGTCGAACACGATTCCGGTCTGGTCTGCCGGCCCCGCCATAGTCCCTCGACTCCTTCAGGTACCCGCCACCGCGATCAGGGCGCGTAGGTTGCCCGCCATGGCCTCGAGAACCTGCCGACAGACACGTCGGTTGGTGTCGGGGGCAACGTGGTAGAGACCGCCTACCCGCAGCTTCTTGTGCCTGTCTTCCATGTGGCGTTGTCGCTGGATACAGGCAACTATAGCCTTCATTATGCTCAATCCGCCTGCATAAAGAAGGTGTTGGGGACGATGGTGTGTGTTGCCGTCGTTGCGGCGCGTGGCCGGGCCGACGGCGGGTGCTCGGGCCGCAGGCGCTGGCGGTCGGCGCCCCCGAGGGGCTGGACGGGCTTCTTCCCCGGGGGGCTCGAGTCCGAAGGTCACGCTGACGCCCTTCGACGATACGCCGACTGTCGCCGATAGCAGCCCGGCCTGCGCACTGGAGGCGCCCAAGCGGGAGCATCAGGAAGCGTGGCGGAGTTTTGGTGGCTCTTCCGGCAACTGCATCCTTAAGGTGAAGACGGGGGAGTGTCCATCTGGCCTGTTTCGGGTTCGCCCACGGGCGGCTCCCGGCGGGTGTGTTGGTCGGGCGCCTCCCCTACCCCAAAGGGATTGCGGCCTCCCGCCAATCTCCACGCCAGGACGTACGCAGTTGCCCCCTTCAGGGTGACCAGGCGAGCACTGACGCGATCTTCGATCAGCCCTGCGGGGGCCGTGAGCGGCCTTGTTCGCGAAGCCAGCCGAGTCTATGTTCCCGCCGACGGAGAGGCTCCGGAGCACGCCAATCCAGCGATCGGGGACGTGCGCGCACAGACGACTGCGCCGCAGACGGTCAAGACAGTCAGTGGCAGTTTGCTGAACCCTATGGGTGGTGCCTGAACCAGGAGCGCGCATGATTGCCATCAAGCCCCATCACTTCATCGACATTGTCACGGCCGTGGGGCAGGGGCAGACGGCGTTTGAGCCTCATCCCTATGGCCACGCGGTGCACACGGTCGCCGCGGCGGTTCTGGCGGACCTCGACACGGTGCTGTGTCTCGAACTGGGCGCCGACGACATCTGTCGGCCGTGCTCGCACTGCCTCGACGGGGTCTGCGACGACCGTATTGACACCTCGTACCGGCCGCAGGCGCCGAGTCTGAAACGCGAATGGAACCTGCTCATTGACCGCCGTTGGTGCGAGCGTCTTGGCGTGGAGCCGGGGCAGCGTCTGACGGCGCGGTCCTTCTGCCGACTGCTGCGCGCGCGCGCCGGTGACATCACCGACATCTACCGCGAGATTCCGGCCGACCGGACGGCGCAGCGGCAGGCGCGTCTGGCGGCGGGCGTAGCGGCCCTGCTTGGAGAGGATGTCGGGGGCGCGGCCGGTCGGTAGGGCGCGCCGGGTGTCGAGCTCTGGCGCGACCCCCGTCTACGATCTGGCACCCCTTCAGCCAGAACCCCGGCGCCCCGGGAGCGCCGGGGTTGGCCAGGCGAAACACCGCTCGCCACCGGTGTGGAGCGCGAGTGTCCACAGACGCGAAGGCGTCCACGAGCCGCAACGGCATCGACAGCACAGCGACGCCATGTTCCATACGAGGGTCGCCGATTGAGCGCCGACGCGGTCCTCGGGCATGGCCGGTGCCGGCGTGTGTCGATTTGACCTTGGTGTTGGCGGGTAGTATCGTCTGCTCGCGGCCGAGGCGGATGTGGCGGATTGGTGCTCTGCCTCGGTGTTGTTGGCGCCGCGGCGTGCGGCGGCGTGCTCGGGAGTGGCCAGCGGAGGACATCGAGTGGAGCCAGGCGCGAAGACGTCCGACTTTGCCGAGAGCAACGAGCGCAGCCTGGCCTACGCGCGGGTCCGGCAGTCGTTGCAGGTGCTCTCGAGGTTGCCGGTCAGCGCGAGCAACTGGCGGCCGCATCTGGTGGTCCTGTCGCAGGGCGGCAAGGAGCCCCCGGCGGTCCTCGAGTATGCCCGTCTGCTGGGGGCGCGTCACGGGGTGGTCTCGCGGGTGGTCTTCCGCCAGGGCCTTCTTGATGCCGCGGCGATGGCGCGGTCCGCGGCGGCGCGTCGGCGGGCTGTGGTCGGCGACGTCTTTGAGGAAGAGATTGTGGCGCCGGACGTCGAAGCGGCGCTGCCGGTGTTTCTGCAGGCGCACGCGCTGGGTCCGCTGAAGCCGAATCTGGCACTGTTGAGCTATCCGGTTCTGGGGGCGGGTCCGGCGGCGCTGGTGGCGCGTCTGCGCGCCCTGGCGGCGTTGCAGATCAGCAGTGTGGTCATGCTCGGTGTGGCGCCGCTGCAGCAGGTCCAGCGTGTGGAGGGCCACATCGACATCTGGTGGCGCGGCTATGCCAATGGCTCGCTGATGCTGATTCTGGCGCATCTCCTGACGCTGAATCCCGGCTGGCAGGGGGTGCGCATACGGATCTTGCGTCTGGCCAAGAATGCCTCTGAGCAGCAGGCCGCCTCGGACGAGCTGCGTCATCTGATCAGCGTCTCGAGGATACCTGCCGAGACGAGGATTCTGGTCTCGACCTCGCCGTTCAGCGCCATCATGCGTGAGGAATCGCGCGACGCGGCGGCGTTGCTGCTCGGCTTTGTTCTGCCGAGTGCCGACCCGGCGGTCGGGAGTCTCTTCGAGTCGACGGCACGGGCTCTGGACGGCATGCCGCCGGCCTTTCTGGTGTCGACGTCGGGGGCGGCCGATCTGCTCGGGTAGGGTGTTCGGCGCATGGGGCGCTACAGGGAGGACGCGGGATGGACAGGCTGTCCTTGGGCGGTCGGGCTGGCGCCGGTTGTCTCCGGGTTCTGGTTGTTCTGCTGTGCGGCGTCGTCGGTGCGCTGTGGGGTCAGGAGGTGCCGCGCACCACGGAGGAGGGCACTCAGGAGAGCCGCTGGTTTGACCGCATGGCCGCGCCGCTGAGCTGGGCCGCGGTCGAGGAGTGCCAGGTCAAGGCGGCGGAGCGGACGAGTCCCCTGGGCGGTCCGGTGCTGTGGGTCCACGTCGGCGTGGACCACCAGGGTGGCGAGAAGGCCTATCCGATCGGCTGGCCGCGGGCGCAGTTCACGACGGCGGGCTGGGAGCGCGACTGGAGTGCCTGGGACGTCTTCGATTTCGCGGTGCTGGTGGAGTTCAAGGGCTTCAAGGCGCCGGCGGAGCCGATCAGCCTCGAGATTGGCGAGGGCCGCAACAGCTACAGCCGCTCGCTGGCCGTGGCGGCGGACGGGCAGTGGCAGACCGTGACGATACCGGTGGCCGAGCTGTCGAAGCGCGACGCCGGGCTGCCGGCGGCGATTTCACGGCTGCGCCTGGTGGTCAGCGAGAACAAGTACCGCCACGAGGATGTCGTCGACGTCTACCTCAGCGGCTTCCGGCTGACCCGGTCGCTGACCTGTGCGGTGACGTCACTGGAGACGACCACGCCGGTGGTGTTCACGGGGCAGCCGGTGGTGCAGCTCGAGCTGACCGTGGTCGGTCCGCCCGAGCAGATCAAGCGCGGCATTCCCTTCACCCTGAGTCGTCGTGACAGCGGCGAGGTGCTGCGTCGCGAGATGCTGCCCCTGGGCCGCGGTCATCAGCGGTACGCCTGTGACATCTCCGAGCTGGCTCTGGCGCCGGGCGACTACGCCCTGGCGGTATTCGAGGCGGATCCGGCGCAGCGCCGGTCGGTGGACTTCAAGGTGGTGGCGGAACCGTGGAAACCCGAATGACGCAGTCTTCTCCGTCTCGGCGGTCTTGGCGGCGGCTGCGGCCGTTCCTCGCCGTCGTCTGTCTGGCCAGTTGGGCGGCGTCGGCGGCCGAGTCGTATGTCCTGGCTCTGGCGGCGGCTGCGCCGGTGCTCGATGGGCGTGTGGACGACGCCTGCTGGGCCTCGGCGACGACCCTGGAGCGCTTCGTCATGCTGGGCGGCGCCGCGCCGCCGGAGGCCGAACGCGTGGCGACGCGGGCCATGCTCCTGGCCGACCGCGAGTACCTCTACCTCGGCGTGCGCTGCGAGGAGCCGTTCATCGACAAGATGGCGGTGCGGCACCGCGAGCGCGACAGCGATGTCTGGCAGGACGACGTGGTTGAGTTCATGGTGATGCCGTGTCCGCGTGATGTCGGCACCTACGTGCAGTTCTGTATCAACCCGGCGGGGGCTCTTCTGGATGGCGCCCTGGCCGGTCCGGCGGCGCGTCTGGAGCGCGGCTACGACAGCGGCGCCGAGGTCAAGGCCCAGGTGGGTGCCCGTGAGTGGTCGGTGGAGATGCGGGTGCCGCTGGCGGGTCTGCCGGTGCAGTCGTGGCAGGGCCCCTGGTACTTCCATGTGGCGCGCAGTCGGCGGGCGGTGTCGCAGTACCTGACCTCGCTGCAGACGCCGGTATCGGGCTTTCACGAGATTGGCGTTTTCGCCGAGCTGACGGGGATTGAGGCGCTGGGGCTGCCCTTCGGGGTGTCCGGCTTCAATCTGGGGCGGCTGATGTACGGCGGCAATGCCTGCAGCTTCGAGGTCACGGGCGACCGGTCGCGTCTGACGGGCGCGGAGATCCACATCGGCGGTCAGACGCGCCAGGTGTTCGATGCGCCGGCTTTGGCGATCCAGACCGGCACGGTGCGTCTGCCCTTCACGCTGGTGCCGGGCGATCAGGACAAGGCGCTTCGGGTCCGTCTGCTCGAGGGCGCGCGTGCGGTGCAGGAGCGCAGCGCCGTGCTGAGCGGCCTGCCGGTGGAGCTGCTTGGGGCGCCCTTGGCGCCGGTGTTCTACCTCTCGCCGCAGGCGGCGGTAGAGCTGGAGGTCCCGGTGCATGTCCAGGCCGGCGACGGCGCGTCGCTGCGGCTGTTGTGGGAGGCCCGTGACGAGGCCGGCGCGGTGGTCGGCGCCGGCGAGACGACGACGCCGGGCCGATCGGCGCGGCTGCGGCTGTACTGGCCGCGTTGGCGGCCGGGGTCCTACCGCCTGGCGATGGTGCTGCGTCGCGGCGACGCCGAGCTGGCGCGGCGCGAGGTGCCTCTGCGCCTGGTTCTGAATCCCTGGGAGGAGATGCGATGAGGCGTCCTCTGTGCTTGCGTACGGCCTGGCGGCCGTTGGGCGTCCGGGTGGCCGTGGTGATGCTGGCCGGGCTGCTGCCGGTCGGCGGCCAGGTCCTGATGATCGACGCCGGGTCGGCCGCATCGCCGGTGGCGGCGGGCTTCACGGCGCTGACGCCGGAGCGGGCCTGGGCTGATGGCGAGGCCTTCGGCTGGCTGGCGGGCGGCGCGGCGGTGAGCGCCGTCGACGCGCCGGTCGACGCCGAGCCGAAGCTCAACGCCAGCAGCGGCCGCCGAGACCGCCCGAAGGTATACACCAACGCCCTGAGCCAGGACCACGTCGAGGGCCTTGGGACGGCGACGCTGCGCCTGGCGGTGCCGGCCGGGAGCTACCGGCTGTGGATGGTCATCGGCGCGGCCGGCGGCAGCGGCAACGAGGCGTATCGGGTCTGGGACACGCAGATCCGCTGCGGCTCGAGCCGGCTCCAGGCCACCTTCCCCGGGCCGCACGAGACCCGCGCTGTGACCATGGATGTCGTCTCCGACGGCCATCTCGATCTAGAGTTCACGACGCGCAGCAAGTGGCTCCTGAATGCCTTGGTGGCGGTGCCGTCGGCCGCCTGGGCGGGGGTGCACGCCGAGCGTCTGGCCGGGTACGAGCAGGACATCACCATGTTGCCGGCGGCGGTTCTGGACACCTGGCAGCACCAGCCGCATGTCGACGACACGCCGATGCCGGCGCTCTCCGAGGCCGAGCGTCAGCGCGGCTGCGTGCTGTTCCACCGCAGCTACCTGTCCTGCGTCTGGCCGAACACGGTGCCGCTGCGTCGCGAGATCGACGCCGAGGTGCGCGCCTTCGCCTCCTGGGGCGAGTACGAGCCCTTGACGTTCACCGTCCATCCGCTGCGCGACATGCAGGCGGTCCGCGTCGAGTTCTCCGACCTCGAGGGTCCAGGCGGGGCGCTGTTGCCGGCCCGCGATCTGGACGTGCGCTATGTCGGCTACCAGTGGGTCAAGCCGAACTACTCGAGCGAGGGTGTCTACTACCGTGCTCCGGACGTGCTCCTGCCCCTGCCGGCAGCGGTCGATCTTCGCGCCGGGGAGAACTTCCGGGTGTGGTCGACGGTGCGGGTGACGCCGGGCACGCCCGACGGCGTCTACAGCGGCCGGGTGGCGGTCTTCGAGGGCGAGCGCCGGGTGCACGAGCTGGTCGTGCGGCTGCGGGTGCTGCCGATTGTCCTGGAGAAGGACCAGAGCCGCACCTACGCCCTCTACTACCACCACCCGTACACCCCGATGAGCCGCGCGCCGGACGCCTTCTCGCGGGACTGGCAGCGCCGTCGCGCCGAGCTGGAACACCGTGATATGGTCGAGCATGGCATGCAGGGCATCACCCTGAGCCTGTGGGCGCCGGCGCCGCGTGACGGCCAATGGAACTTCAACTTCGACAGCTTCGAGCAGGTCATGGAGCTCTGTCGGCAGTACGGCTTTGACCGGCCGATGCCGGTGCACATCCCGACCTTCGCCACCTACAGCCAGTACGTCCAGAAGCCGATGCGCTCGCACATTCAGGGCGTCGAGGTGCCGCCGCCGGCCTTCTTCGAGACCATCACCGACATGGTCCGCTGCATCGAGCGTGAACGCGTGTTGCGGCAGTGGCCCGAGCTGCTCTACTACCCGGTCGACGAGCCCTCGACGGCGCCCGACTCGGTCGCCTTCATGGTCGAGGTCCTCAAGGCCATCAAGCGGGTACCGGGGGTGCGCACCTACGTCACCGCCGACCCGATGCATGAGCAGTTCGAGCCGATGCGGCCGTATGTCGACATCTGGTGCTGCCAGCCGTTCAATCCGGACCGCGAGGTCATCGAAGCGGACATGAAGGCGCGCCCCGGGGTCGAGTACTGGTGCTACCCGAACCACATCAGCGGCGAGAATGACCACACGCCGGTGGCCGGCGCCCGCATGACCTACGGCTTCGGCTTCTGGCGGTCGGGCTTCCGCGCCCTGATCCCGTGGATCTATAAGGCCGACAACGGCAATCCGTGGAATTACCTGGACAGCAGCACGATGGACTTCATGGTGCGAACCGCCGACGACGGCAGTCCGGTGCCGGTGACGCTGTGGGAGGCTTTCCGGGAGGGCATTGACGACGGGCGTTACGTCACCACGCTGGAGCGCTGGATCGAGCGGGCGCGGGCGGCGGGTCGCGAGGACCTTGCCGCGGCGGCAACGGCGGACCTTCGTCTGGTGTCCGAGTCGATCGCGGTGCAGCCCAAGTACAAGTTCGACGGTCTATGGGATCCGGAGTCGTTCGATGTCTTCCGCTGGCTGATTGCCCGGCGCATCCTGGAGATGCAGACGGCGTTGGCCTGGCGCTGAGGAGTTGTCGTGGGCGTCGTGGACGGCAGGCGGGTACAGCGGCTGGTGCGGCTGGTGGCCGAGATCAAGGCCGGACGCTGCCCCAATGCGGTGAGTTTTGCGGCTCAGCTCCACGCCGATGCCTGGCAACCGCACCAGCCCTTCGGGGTCTCCGCGAAGACGATCCAGCGCGACCTGTCCTACCTGCGGAGCGTCCTCGGTGCCCCGTTGGAGTACGACGCTGCGGCCAAGGGCTACCGCCTGCGTGACAGCGGCTGGGCGCTGCCGCTCCTGAGCCTGGCGGAGGACGAGCTCTTTGCGGCGCTGTTCAGCAGTCGTGTCAGCGAGCCGTTTCTGCCGGGTCCGATCCAGCAGAGCCTCGGCGATGTGCGCAGCGCCGAGCTGGCGGCCGGCGAGCCGGGGGATCTGAATCCGCAGATCCTCGAGTCGGTCGTGGTGGCTACGGGCGGCACGGTGCCCCTGGCCGAGACGATTGCGCGGCAGGTCCTGCAGGCGTGGAAGAGTGCGCGGCGCCTGCGCATTCACTACCATCGTGCTGCCGAGCCGGTGCCGATCGAGCGCGAGGTCGACATCCACGCGCTGTTCCTCTCCGAGGGCGCCTGGTACGCCCGCGCCTACTGCCACCTCCGCGATCAGGTGCGGTCGTTCGCGCTGCACCGCATCGGCCGGGCCGAATTGCTGGAGCAGGCCTTCGAGCGCTCGCCGCGGATCGTGGCGGAGGTCGCGCGCGGGCGCGTCTTCGACTACGACATGGTGCGCGGGGTGCGGGTGCACTGCACGGCCGAACGCGCCGCCTACTTCCGCGAACGGCAGTGGTTCGACGGCCAGCATCTCGAGGAGCGCCCGGACGGCAGCCTCGAGGCGCGCTACCCGGAGATCCCGGCGCCGCTCCTCGAGCCGTGGGTGCTGTCGTTCGCGGGGGCGGTGACCCTGCTGTCGCCGGCGTCCGGGCGTGAGCAGCTCCACCGCCTCGGCCTGCGCCTGGCCGAGACGCACCGCGGCCCGACGCCCACGGCCGATTGACCGGTTCGACCCGCGAGCGCGGTCTACCGACCTGGTTCGGCCCGGCTGGGGAAGAAGACGCCATCGGCGAAGCCCTCCGGGCCGCGCACCCAGGCCAGCTCCACCGGCAGGGTGCTGGAGGCGGGATTCCTGCCATCGACGCGGAGGCTCCAGACTTCGCCGGTGACCTCCAGGAGGACATCCCAGTAGGCGTTGCCGTTGCCCGACGCCGGCCAGGTGACGCCACGCTCCGGGTCGAGCTCATAGGGGGCTGACAGCGGCACCGCGTTGGCGGTCTGGCCGAGGCTGGCGTCGAGCAGCCGGCAGGTGCCGTCGGCGAGGCCGACCATGGCCAGGGGCCGCGGCACCGCCGCCGCGGCGGCGGTCGTCGCCGTGGTGGGGCCAATGATGCGTTGCGATGTCATCAGCTCCCAGCGGCCCAGAGCGCCGGCCGCACGCAGGCACTGCCAGGCCGGACCACGCGCCACGAGATCGAGCGGCGTGCGCTGGCGGTTCGAGACGGCGTTGGCGTCGGCGCCGTGGGCGAGGAGCGCCTCGACCGCGGCGAGGCTGCCGGCCAGCACCGCGGCGTGCAGGGGCGTCAGCCACTCGCTGCAGGCCGTGTTCGGCCAGTACTCGTGGCCGAAGTTCGGGTCGGCGCCCTGGTGCAGCAGGGCCGTCAGGGCGTCGAGGTCGTTGAGCATCACCGCGAAGAAGAGCCGTCGGCACGCCGCCTGAGTTGGGTTGGTCATGGTCGCCTCCTGGTGATCATGACCTCACCGTGACATCGCACCCCGGCCAAAATGTGTCCCGGTGGCGCGGGCGGCGCGTCTTTTTCGCGGTTTTTCTGGCGAGTACGCCGTCATCGCGTCTCGTGTGACGATGGTCCCGGACCCCTGGGCTCTGGTGCCGATGCCCTCCAGGGGCCTTGGTGAGCAACCCCATTCCCTGGCCGGACGTGCCGGCTTGCCGGAGGATCCGGTTCGGTTCATCCGGCAACTGCGTACTTCCTGGCGTGGAGCTTGGCGGATTGGGGAACGGGTAAGGCCATTGACGGGGACTGCCTCCCGATGCCCCAAGGGGGCTGCGTCCCATAGCCCAGGGTTGCGGTACCTCCGCTACCCTGGGATTGGCCCACGGCCATGGGCCGCAACCCCAACGAGGGTTGCGTCGGTCGGATCGCCAGGGGCCCGGCGCATCGGCACGATGACGCAACCCTCGTTGGGGTTGGATAGGCGGGATGGGATCGGGACCCAGGGTAGCGGCATAGCCGCTACCCTGGGCTGGAGGACGCAATCCCTTTGGGATAGAGGAGCCGCCCGGCCAACACCCCCGTCGGGAGCCGCCCGTGGGCGAACCCGAAACAGGCCAGATGGACGCTCCCCCGTCTTCACCTTAAGGATGCAGTTGCCGGAAGAGCCAGAAGTTCCACCGTGCCATATCCGGCGCCCCTGGGCGCCGGATGTGGCTCACTCCAGGTAGGGCTTGAGCTGGACGAAGTTCAGCAGGAGCTCCTCGCCGGCCTGGGCGCGGGCGTCGGTGAAGGTCAGGGTCACGGTGGGGGTACGGGCCCGGAAGATGACCCGGTTCAGGGCGATCTTGGCGACGTCGGTGTTGTGCTCGTAGCGTCCCTGGTTGCGGCGGTCGACATGGACGAAGCCGCGGTCGGGGAGGATATCCGCGCCGTCGAGTTCGGCGTCGATGCCGTAGTGTCGCGGGTTGTAGGTCTTGGAGGCGAGGTCCTTGCGGTCGGCGGTGACGAACTGCAGGCAGTAGGCCTTGCCGACCTCGAGGCCGGTGGCAGTCTGGGTGAGGCGATTGGGCCGGTCGGCCTGGCGGGCCATGATGCAGACCGTATCGCCGGCGGCGCCGCCGCCCCAGCGTCCCTGGCTGCTCTTGCCGTAACCGGGGATGGTAGCGGCGCGGATGGCCTCGGGTGCGGCCGGTTCGGCGGTCCAGCCGGTGAGGCCGTCGGCGAAGTCGGGATTGGCGACGAAGCCGGGGTTGTAGCGGAAGCCGTACTGGTCCGAGAGCATGTCCTTGCGGCCCTCGACGGCGTAGTGGCGCATGAGCTTGAAGGACCAGCGCACCATCTCCTCATCGCCGTAGTAGGTGCCCCAGTAGCCGGTGGTGGCCAGGCCCTGGAACTCGGGGCGGTTGGCGATCAGGTTCACCTGCATATCCAGGAAGACCTTGAAGTCGACGGCGGGGTTGTGCTCCAGCGAGATGATCGGGATCTGGTTGAAGTTGCCGAAGATGATGCCGGTGCCGGCGACGGCGTTGGGGAAGAAGGCGCTGAAGCGGCTCATGGTCTCGGTGACCATGCTGTCGAGGTAGGCCGCGGCGGCGGCCTGGTCGGGCTGGGGATGGCAGTAGGCCTCGAAGAGGAGGCGGCCGCGTCCGCGCGAGGCATTGATGGCGGCGGACATGAAGTCGGTATGGAGCGAGGGGATGGCGGGCTTGCCGACGATCCAGGTGTAGATCAGGCGCGCCTCCGGGTTGCTGGCCGTCCAGAGGGCCTTGGTGTAGTGGTCGATGCTGGTGCGGCCGAAGAACAGCTCGTCGCTGGTGCAGCCGTCGTAGCGCGGGTCGGTCATGCCGGCGTGTTTCTCGAGGCGTTCGCGCAGGCCGTCGGGGTCGTCGACCGGCGCCACGTTGAAATTGGCGAGCCACTTCAGGCCGCGGGCTTTGGCCTCGGCGAGGGCCTCGCCGGGGAGCGAGCCGCCGTTGAGGGTGGTGACCGCCGGCAGGATGTGCTGCTTCATGAAGTCCCAGCCGTAGCTGCCGTTCTCGCGCACATAGGAGCTGGTGCAGGGCGGGTAGTCGAAGATCTCCGGGATGGAGCGGACGACCAGGGCGGCCTCGGCGGTGTTGCCGGCGATGGCGAGGCGGTGCTCGCCCGGGGCGAGTTCGCGGAAGGCCTCGAGGGCGCTGCCGACATCCTGGAGGAGAAGCTCCTGGCCGTCGAGGGTGGCGCTCGGCCCCGTGGCCGTCCGCGTCGTGTTCAGGGCGATGAAGACCCAGCCGAGGCGGGGGTTCGTGAAGGTGAAGGACTGCGGCGCCGGGTCGGCCTTGACGGTGGCGGCGAGGACTTCGGTGACCAGGGTGTTGAGCGGTCGGTGGCCGGCGCGATCGATAGCCGGGACGTCGATGATGCTGATCGGGAAGGCGGCCAGGAGGATGGGCGCGCCGGTGTCCTTGCGGCGCAGGGCGGCGGTGAGGGTGTAGTCGCCGACGGCCAGGCCGGCCAGGTCGGCCTTGACGCGGCCGCCGTCGAGGGGCCGGACCTGGTCCGGCCGGCCGGCGCCGGTGCCGATGAGGCACTCCACCTGGGCCGCCTCGACCGGCAGGTTGCCGAAGACCCCCAAGGTCAATTCGGGACGGCTGGCGGGGATGCGGTGGAGGAGGGGCTCGAGGGGGACCAGGCGGGGCGCCAGGGCCATGGCCATCTGCGAGGACGAGCCCGCCAGGGCGCCCGGGCTGACGGCCTCGAGCTTGACGTCGGCGACGTGGAGCTCGCCGCGCATCTGCGTCGCGAAGATGGCCAGGCCATACTCCTTGCCGCGCGACGGGAAGAGGGTGAACTCGCGGGTCATCGGCGTCCAGTCCGAGTCGGCCGGGAGGTTCTTGAAGCCGGTCTCGGAGATCCAGCCGTCGTTGTGCACCACGACGCCGCCATTGGGGCTCTGGAAGCCCTTGGTGCGGATCTTGGCGCTGAGCCGATAGGTCTCGCCGGCGACGAGGCCGAGGCCCTGCTGGCGCAGGCTGACGGTGGTCGCGGCCTTGTCGGCGCTCTGCAGCACCACCGCCGGTTGGCTGCCGCCGGGGCCGCCGGTGCGGGCGTAGGAGACGAGGGTCGGCGATGAGCGGCTCCAGAAGGCCGGGAAGTCGGTCTGTTCGGCATCGAAGGTGCCGTTGATGATCAGATTCCCGCCGACTGCCACCGCCGCATCGGCGGCCGTGGCCATGGCCAGTGCCGCCAGCATCACCAGGAAGCGTTTCATGGTCTTCTCTCCACCCAGCAACCCAGGTTTTCCGACACCGGGACCGCGTCCCGCCGCCTCATCCTCACGTCGCGGCCGCTCCCATTGTGCCGCCGCGACGGCGCGCCGCGCGCGTCTCGCATTCGGCCCCGGGTCGCGATCGCGACCCGGGGCCGTCGCCGGTGCGTTCTCAGGACGGCAGGCTGCGCAGGAAGCTCACGGCGTTGCGCACGTCGGCCATGGCATTCTCGCCGCACTCGCGTTCGATGGCGTAGAAGCCCTTGTAGCCGTACTCCTGGAAGATCGAGTGCAGCACCGGCCACTGCGTCATGCCGGTGCCCAGCGGCACCTCGGCGCGGGAGGCATCCGGGCGCAGCACCGAGTCCTTGGCATGGACATGGGCGACGTACGGGATGAGGGTCTTCAGGCCCTCCACCGGGTCGAACTCGCGCAGGGCCTCCGCGTAGTTGAAGGGGCGCTGGCGGCGTTCGGCGATCTTCGGCGGCCAGAGCAGGAGGTTGGCCGGGTCGAAGTTGACGCGCAGGCCGGTGCTGTTGACCGCCTCGATCATGCGTCGGACGACCTTGGGCGGCTCGGGGCCGGTCTCCAGGGCGAGGGTGGCGCCGAGGCGTTCGCCGTGGGTGGCGATCTCGCCGAGGGCATCCTGGAAACGCGACCACTGCGGGTCCGACGGCTCGTCCGGCATGATGCCGACGTGGGCCATCCAGAGGCCGCCGGCCATGTCCACAGCCACCTCATTAATGCGCTTGCCCCACTCGATATTGTCGCGCCAGCCCTTCTCGAGGCCGAAGTCGACGCTGCCGCCCCAGCCGATCAGGGCCGATACGGTCAGGCCGAGGTCATGGATGCGCTTGAGGACCTGGCGGCGTTCGGCCGTGCTCTTGTGTTCCAGGTCGAGGGCCTTGCCGAAGGCGCTGATATGCACCCCTTCGACGCCCAGTTCGACGGCGGCCTGCATGCCCTGGAAGGGGTCCGTCCCTCCCGTGGTCGGGATGATCGCGATACGCATCGACACTGCTCCTTTGTGGGCGGGGCCGCGGTGCGGTCCGGTTGTCTTGGCCCGGTCCGCCCGAGTGCGGTGCCGCCCTGCCATGCCATCACATACCACCGGGCGCGGCGCTTTCAAGACGCGCGGCGCAGAGTCGGCCGCGGCCGCCGAGCCCGCCGTCCGGCGCTGCCCATGGCGCCTGCCGCGTCCCGCCGTGCCGCGGCGCTCAGCACGCCGGCAGGCCCCAGCGCTCCGGCGAGAAGTCGGCCAGGGAGGTCAGCACCTCGTCGGCGGCGCTGAAGTCCTGCACCGCGGCCTGCGCCCGCCGCAGGGCCACGCAGCGCATTCCGGCGGCCTTGGCGGCCCGCACGCCGGCGGTGGAGTCCTCGAAGACCAGGCACGACGCCGGCGGCACGCCCAGGTGCCGCGCCGCCAGGAGGAAACCTTGGGGATCCGGCTTGCCGGCGGTGACATCTTCGGCGCCGAAGTAGCCCCGCAGGCATCCCGCCAGGTCCAGCGCGGCGATGGTCTCCGACACCCGCGCCCGCGTGCTGCCGGAGACGATCACCGTCGGCAGGCAGGCCGCGAGACGCCGCAGGAGCGCGATCGATGGCTCGATGCGGATGTCGCGCTGGCGGCAGTACGCATGGAACAGCGGCACCGTCACTGCCTCCATGGCCTGACGCGTGGCATACAGGCCCGGGAAGAGCACCTCGATGCGCCGGAAGATGTCCGGCCAGGAGTGACCGTACACCAGGCGCACGGCGTCCTCCTCCGTCACGGCCGCGCCGCGCTGACGCAATGCCTCTCCGATGGCGTCGACCCAGAGGCCCTCCGAGTCGATGAGGGTGCCATCCATATCGAAGATCACGGCCTGCAGGACCATCGGTGCATTCTGACTCACGACGGGCATCGCCTTTCTGGCAGGGCGTTGTCGTTGCGCGGCTCCGGCCCGGTACCATAGCCGACGGGAGG
>JAGVUW010000849.1 GCA_019136035.1 Verrucomicrobiota bacterium
GCTCGAGGAGGTCCTCCCCGAGTCGAACCTCTCCGTCTTCATGCGTCAGCTCTACCTGACCCCGTGGCGCTCCAGCGGCCGCGACGGCCTCTTCTTCATCTTCGGCCGCGAGGATGGCGACCGGTCGCAGTACCCGCGCGACACCTCGATCCGGCGAGCCCTCCTGCAGATCCTCGACTCCGGCCGGCGCCTCCGTGTCGGGGGCATGGTCCTGCTGCCTGGGCACCTGCCGCACCTCGGCGAGGAGTACTACCGCCGGCAGTGGTCACCGCCGCCGGTGTGAGGCCTGAGGCGGATCTGCAGCGCTGTCCGTGTGGCGGCGGCGGTCGGCAGGGGCTAGACTAGCCCCGTTATGGCCGGCGGCGGTCGCGCCCATGGGCGCCGCCGCGGCTCACCCTGCGGTCGGTCGGACCGCCGGGCGGGCGTGCCGAGGCTGTCGTGAACACCACGCAACGACGCGGTGGGCCGTGCCGGGCGACGGGGAGCCGCTCCCGGCGCCGCGATCTGCCGCACGAGGAGACAAACGATGCGCTGCCTTGTCGCCGTCGGGATGGTCATGGCCGCCCTGTGGGTCGGCGCCGCCGAACCGGAGCCCCTCCGCAGCCTGGAGGCGTGGGCGGACGCCGCCGGGGTGGTGCATGTGCGCTGGATCACCGCGGCGCCATCCAAGGGCACCGTGCTCTGGGGCCGCCAGGCCGGGGCGCTCGATCAGTCCGTGCCCGAAGACCCGTCCTGCCTGCGCGGCACCACTAACAACCGCGACTCCGGCCAGGGCTTCGCCAATAACCACCGCGCCGACTTCGCCAACCCCGGCGCCTGGCCGGTGTTCTGCCGGGTGGCCGCGACGACCCAGGAGGGCGCGGAGCTGACCTCGACCGTCCTGACCGTGGCCGCGCCGCGCCTGCCGGCCAGCCGGGCCGACGCCGCGCGGATCACGCTCGAGGTCGACCCCGGCGAGTGGCCCTTCCCGGCCATGCCGGTGACCTTCGGGGTGCCCTTCCCGCGCGGCGAGCTGGGCCGCCCCGAGGACCTCCGCCTCCTGGCGGGCGCGGCCGAGGTGCCGGTGCAGGCCCGCGTGGTGACGCGCTGGCATGGCGACCAGAGCATCAAGTGGCTCCGCCTCGACGCCGTGGTGCCGCGTGAGACGCGCCAGATCGTCCTCGAGTATGGCCGCGGCGTGACCGCCGGCGCCGCCCCCGCGGCGGCGATGCCGGCCGGCTTCGCCGACGGCCTCCCCGCGGATCTGATCGTCCTGACCGACCCCGATGGCACCGCCCGGACCTTCCAGGTGGAACGCCGCCAGGACGAGGAGGCCGGCCCGGTCAAGGTCGTGACCCGCGTCGATGGCCACTTCGGCGGCGCCGACGGCGCCCGCTGGGCGGCGTCGGTGCGCTGGCACCGCTGGCAGGGCGTCCCGGCGGGGCGCTGGGATGTGACCCTGATCAACGAGAACCTCGCCGCCGAGATGACCGCGATCCAGTCCTTCGAGATGCGCCTGCCCGCGGCCGCCGGCGAGATCCGGGTCGGCCGCGGCGAGGCGACGGTCGCCCTGGCCGATGGCGAACGCGTCTTCCAGCGCGAAGACGCCGAGTGGATCCACGAGCCCGCCGGCACCCTGGGCAAACGCCTCGACGGCGTCATCCAGTTGCCCGGCGGGATGGTCGTCCTGAGGCACTTCTGGGAGCAGTGGCCGGCCGCCATCGCGCGGCAGGACGGCCGCCTCGTGCTCGGGCTCTGCCCGCGCCTCCCGGAGGGCTTCTACGCCGGCCGCGACAACGAGGACAAGTACTACTTCGCGGTCCGCGACGGCCGGCATACCTTCCGCCAGGGCTGGTCGAAGACCTGGGAGATCTGGACCACCCCGACGGGCACCGGCGCCGGCCTGGCCGGCGATCAGCCGGTGGTCAGCCTGCCGCCGGCCTGGATCGAGGAAGGCGGCGCCCTCGGACGACTGGCCGTGTCCAACCGCGACCAGTTCACCGGCTATGACGAAACCCTGCAGGCCATCATCGATGGCTTCCCCGCGGAACGCGACCGGCAGCGCGAGTACGGCATGTCGAACTTCGGCGACTGGTACGGCGAACGCCGCCTGAACTGGGGCAACCTCGAGTACGACCTCGGCCATGCCTTCCTGACGCAGTTCGCGCGCAGCGGCTACGCCGCCTTCCGGCGGCAGGCCGACGCCATCCTGCGCCACCAGCGCGATGTCGATACCCGCCACGCCGCCGCCGACCCGCGCCGCGTCGGCCAGCAGTGGATCCACAGCATCGGACATACCGCCGGCTACTACGACAACTCCTATGAGGATATGAAGGTCTACGCCGGCACCGGCTGGAGTGACAACCGCGGCCACATCTGGGCCCAGGGCATCCTCGAGCACTACCTCTTCGGCGGCGACGCGCGCTCGTGGGAGACCGGCCTGCTGATCGCCGACTGGGCCGCCGGGCCGCAGACGACGAACTTCTATTACGGCCTGGCCCGCGAGCCGGGCTGGATGCTCAAGCTGGTGATGAGCGCCTACGCCGCCAGTGAGGACCCGTTCTACCTCAACGCCGCCCGCATCATGGCCGAGAACTGCCACCAGCGCAGCCTCGAGAGCGGCGACCGCGGCTTCTACTTCCACAAACTCAGCACCGGGCACTGCAACTGCCCCGACGACGCCAAGCACTCCGGCGAGGCCGGCTTCATGCTCGCCACCCAGATGACCGGGCTGGCTATGTACTACGACGTCAGCCGCGACCCGGCCATCGCCGATGACATCGCCAAGACGGCGCGTTTCGTCATGGACTCGATGTGGGAACCCGCCGACCAGGCCTTCCGCTACACCTCCTGCCCGTACACCAGCGCCGGCGCGGGCAGTAGCTGGATCCTGATGCATGGTCTGGCCTTCGGGGCCCGCCACGCCGGCGATGCCGAGCTGGCGGAGGTCTGCCGGCAGTCGTTGGCGGCGGCCTGGAGCAGCCTGCCGCGCTCGGGCAAGAGCGCCGGCTATGTCCTGTGCAATTCGGCACAGGCCCTCGACGCCATCGCGCAACTCCCCGGGAAACCCTTCCGCGACTACCTCCGCGACACCGCCTCGATGCTCAGCAGCCCGACCCGGCGCAGCCTGCCGACGCTGGTGCCGAACCCGGACTTCGAGGACGGCATCTCCGGCTGGCCGTCGCGCGGCTGGCAGGTCGCCCAGGGCACCGAGGTCGTCCACGGCGGCGCCGCGGCCCTGCGCATCACCGGCAGCGTCTCGGGACAGAATGAGTACGTCAACACCACCTACGACGGCAGCGTCGGGACTCCCTGGGAAGTCCGCGGCCTCACGCCCGGCGCGCGCTACCGCCTCAGCGCCTGGCTGCGCATCGACAAGATCAGCCCGGGCGCCCCCGCGCCGAACCTCCGACTCGCCTTCCGCGACGCCGGTGGCACCCGCGGCGGCGCCCCGACTTCCGCCTACGACCTGACCCGCCTTGGGACCTGGCAGTGCCTCACCGGCGAGGCCGTCATCCCGGAGTGGAATACCCGCAACTACATCGCCCTTGGCACCAACACCCGCGAGGCCGTCGAGGTGGTCATGCACCTCGATGACGTGCACCTGACGCCGGTCGACGAGGCCCTGCCCGAAGCGCCGCGGCTGATCCGCCTCGAGCCCGGCGCCGCCGCCCTCGACGGCGCTGCCAAGGTCGCGCCCTGCGCCCAGTTCCGCGGCGACGCGGCTATCAACGGCCCCGGCGCCGCTGCCTGGCAGATCCCCGGCACCGCCGCCGGGACCTACACCCTCTGGCTGCGCCTCGACAAGGGCGCCCGCCTCGGGCGCATCCTGGCCGGGACAACCCTGGTCGCGCAGGCGGTGCAGGCCGACGAGGCGGTGTGGGTGCGCGCTGGCGAGGTGGTCGTGCCGGCCGCCGGCACAGCCCTGCGCCTGGAACGCCTCGGCGAGGCCACCCGCGTCGGCCGGGCCGTCCTCAGCAACGTCCCCGGGGGCGTCCCGCCGACGCTGCCGTGACACCATCGAGGCGGGCCGGCGCCGCTATCCCGGCGCCGTGCCCGCCCGGGTAGAGCACCACGAACCAACGTCTTCTGCGCCGGCCCCGTCAGAGCACCGGCTTCAGCCCCATCCCCGGCGCCCGG
>JAGVUW010000068.1 GCA_019136035.1 Verrucomicrobiota bacterium
ACCGGAAGACCGCAGGAGGTACCGCCACCGATGTTTCACCTTGTTCTATCCGCCGCCCCCGGGCGCCGCGGGGACTTCGCTGTAGAGGATGCGGGGCGGCCTCAGGGCGGCGGCGGCTGGCGCAGGAAGATGGCGTAGTGGCCGATGTCGACGCGCGTGTAGTCCGGGTCTTCGGCAGCGACTTGGGTCAGGGTCGTGAGCTGGGCCATGGTGTTGGTGAGCAGCGACACCGCGGCGGCCCCGACGGCCGGGCGCGCCAGCTCGCGGCGCAGGGCCTCGGCGTCACTCCAGAGCTCGTTCGGGACGTGGGTGACGGCCGGGCGCTGGAGGAGGTAGACCAGCTCACCTGGGACGATAGCCGCGTCGTCCTCCGCGAGGTGCATGGCCAGGACGGCGGCGGCGGCACGGGCATCCCCGGCATCGCCGTAGTTGTAGCCGGTCTGGTACCCGCCGCTCTGCTGCAGGCCGGTGAGGCCGGCATTCATCCCCAGGGCCAGGCAGAGCAGGCCCGCGGCCAGGGACAGCCTGCCGAGGTGTCGACCGAGGGCGATGAGGCCGACCGCGACAGCGGCGCTCAGGATGGCCGGCAGGACGAGGCCGGACCAGAGCAGACCGCGGGCGCTCTGGCCATGGAGAACGGCCAGGCGGAGGTCCAGACGCAGAAGCAGGAGCGGATCGCCCAGGACCGCGACCTGAAGCAGCGCCCCGGCCAGGACCAGGCCGACAGCGGCAAGGCCCCCTGCCCTCCCCGACGACCCCAGGGCCAGGTGGCCGCCGCCGGCCGCGGCCAGCAGCAGGAGCGGCACGGCCGGGCAGTGGTACTTCGGGAAGCCGAAGATGGTGCCGCCGAACAGGCAGTACACCGCCAGGATGGCCAGGCCGGTGACGAGGAGGAGATCCTCGGGCTCCGGGCAGCCGCCCCGGCACAGGCGCCACAGACGGGGGACGCCGAGCCAGGCCATGAGGGCGACGAAGGCCGGCCCGAGCCACAGCACCAGGTAGGCGAGGGTCAGGGCGATCTTGCCCGGGCGCACGCCGCGGTCGGCCCCGACGGTGCCGAAGACAAGGGCGTCGAGGAGGTAGCGGAAGGGGCCCGCGACGTCGATGCCGGTAAGTCGGCCATAGGCCCACCAGGTGATGAGAAAGAGCGCCCCGCCGAGGGCCAGCGCGAGGGCCATGCCGGCGGCGGCGCCTGAGCCTCGGCGACGCCAGGCGTAGGCCGCCAGGATGGGCCCGACGAGGATCGGCGTCGTGATGCGGCACCAGAGCGCGACCAGAAGGCAGGCCGCCACCGCGGCAGCGCGGGCGACACCCGGGCGGTCGGTGAAGCGGACGGCGCTGACGCCGAGGGCGAGGATCGCGGGGACGAGGAGGGTGTTGTCGATGTCGACGATGGCGGCCGCCTGGAGGGCCATCGGCGCGGTGGCGAGGAGGGCCAGGGCCCAGGCGGTGGAGGCGAGAGCAGACGGCGCCGCGGCGCGGCGGTAGAGCCAGAGGCCGACCGCGACCGCGGTCAGGGCCCAGGCCGCGAGGCCGGGCAGGCGCGCGACCCAGAGACCGGGGCCGCACAGGGCATGGGCGAGCCAGAGGGCGAAGCCGTAGAGATGCGGCGAGAAGGTGATCAGCTCGGCCGGGCGGCTGAAGCCGTGCGCGTAGAGTCGTTCGCCGAGGCCGACGTAGTGAACGATCTCGTCCTGACCGGCGATCTGCAGCGTGCGTGGGAAGGCGAGGGCGAGCTGCAGCAGCACCAGCGCGCCGATGATGGCGGCGGCCCGCCAGGACGGGCGCCGCGACGCCGCGGCGGGCAGGCACGCGGCGGGGGGCGACGACGCGGACGGCGCGGGCGCCGCGGCGCACCGATACCCCGGGCTGGCCCCCGGGACCGGCGACGTGGACCTTGTGGACAGCGTGGACATGGTGGACAGAACGGACGGCGGGGCTGACGTGGGCGCCGCGAGCCGAGTGGCGCTCGCCCGGGCGCTGCCGACGCCCGGGAGGTCCACGGACGGCGCCGCGGACCTGCTTTCCGGCGGCGGGGCACGCCCGGCGGTCTACCTCGCGGCTGCCAGGGCCAGGCGGTAGGCGTCCAGGGTGGCCGCGGCGGTGCGGGCCCAGGTGAACGACCGGGCGCGCTCGAGGCCGGCCTGGGCGAGGGCGCGGCGCCGCGATGAGTCCGTCCAGAGGAGGCGCATGGCCTCGACGATGGCGTCGCGGTCGTCGGGGGCGACGGCGATGCCGGCGTCGCCGGCGATCTCGCCCAGGGACGAGCCGGTGGCATAGCAGACGGGGCAGCCGAGGGCCATGGCCTCGAGGATGGGCAGGCCGAAGCCCTCGTAGCGCGAGACGAGGAGGGTACCGCGGGCGCCGCGGTAGAGCCGCGTCAGGTCGGCGGCGGAGCAGGTCGGGCGGTGGCTGACGCCGGCGCTGCGGCCGATCTGTTCGAGGCATGCATCACCGCGCCAGCCGGGCTTGCCGACGAGGACCAGGCGGGCTGCGGGCTGGCTCTGCCGGAAGGCGGCGAAGGCGTCCAGGAGCATGGCGATATTCTTGCGTGGGTCGAGGGTGCCGACGTAGAGGAGGTAGGGCGCCTCGGAAGCCCCCGCAACGACGGCGTCCGCGGGCGCCGCAGCGGCGGTATCGAGCGACGACGCCAGGGGCGCGACGGCGACGCGCTCGGGCGGGAACGCGAGCAGGTCGCAGATCTCGGCCTTCGAGAAGGCGCTGTCGGTGAGGATGAGGTCGGCGCGACGGACATCGGCCGGGAGTCGGGCGCGCATGGCCGCCCCGAGTTCGGACGAACAGAGGGTGCCGCTGTGACGCAGGGCGACGACGTCGTGGATGGTCAGCACCCGGGCGCGGGCCTGCGGGGGCAGCCAGGACGCGAAGGCGTTGGCGGTGGCGTGGGCGACGTCGACCCGGCCGCAGCGCGGCCGGGCCAGGGCGGCCGCCAGGCGCGGCGCGGCGACGGCGACGCGGTTGGGCACCGGCACGTCGACGAAGCGGACCTCGGGCGCGAGGCCCTGACAGAGCGACCGCAGGCGCTGCCGGCGTTCGGCGCGCCCGGAGGCCAGGCCGCTGAGACAGCCTATCGCCTCGGGCTGGCGCACGAACTCGCGGAGCAGCCCGTTGACGTAGTTGGCGATGCCCGAGGGCTGCGTCAGCAGGGGGACGGTTTCGATGAAGGCCGAGAGCGCGGTCATGGTCAGGGCTCGGGGGCCTGGTTGGCGGCGGCGTGGCGGTCAGACGCCGCGCCGGCGAGCTGGGCGAAGCGTGGGTAGGAGATCATCAGCTCGTCGTAGGTGCCGCTGGCAGCGAGCTGGCCATCGACGATGCAGTGGATGCGGTCACAGGCACGCACTGTGCTCAGGCGGTGGGCGATCATGATGATGGTGCGCTGGCCCTTGAGGGCCTCGACGGCGTCGATGACGGCCTGTTCGGTGCCGGTGTCGAGGGCCGAGGTCCCCTCGTCCATGATGAGGACATCCGGGTTGTGGTAGAGGGCGCGGGCGATGCCGACGCGCTGGCGCTGGCCGCCGGAGAGGCGGGCTCCGTGGTCGCCGATGAGGGTCTCGACGCCGTTGGGGAGGGCCTTGATGGTATCCTCGAGCTGAGCGGCAGCGATGGCGCGGTGGAGGTCCCCGAGGTCGATCTGGTCGTCGGGGACGCCGAGGGCGATGTTGCGGGCGACGGTGTCGTCGAGCAGGACGATGCTCTGCGGGACGTAGCCGATATGGCGGCCCCAGGCGGCGGGGTCGCGGCGGATGTCCTGGCCATCGACCAGGACGGCGCCCTCCTGGGGCTCCAGCAGGCCGATGACGAGGTCGACCAGGGTGGTCTTGCCGGAGCCGGTCGGCCCGACGAAGGCGACGCTGGCGCCGCGCGGGATGCGCAGCGAGACGCCGTCGACGGCACGGGGGCGGTCCGCGGCGTAGCGGAAGGCGACCTGGCGCAGCTCGATGCCATGCTGGAAGGCCAGCCCGGCCGGGGGCGCCGGGGACGGCGCTGCCGCGGGTGTGGCGGGCGCGGGCGCGGCGGCCTGCAGGGCCTGGAGTTCGTCGTGGACGGCATCCACGGCGCTGAGGCGGTAACGGATCTGACCGAGGCCGGCAACGAACGAGGCCGGCAACGAACTCGGCGGCGCAGCCCTTGATGCGGGCCAGGGCCACAGTGAACAGCGCCAGCACCGGCATCAGGCTCTGCAGGGTCCGGCCGGTGCCGACCATGAGGCCCGCGGCGAGCAGGAGGACGGCCACGACGATCAGCTCCATGACCGGCCAGGTCGAGCGTCGGGCCGTATCCGAGAAGCGCTGGGTGCGGGCGAGCTTCTCGGCGGCCTGCCGGAAGTGCCCGGCGAAGTGGCCGGTGCGACCGAGGACGCGGGCCTCCTTGAGGACGGCCAGGCCCTCGGAGACCACCTTGTAGCGCCGCCGGCGGGCGGCGTGCTCGTCGCTCGAGCAGCGCTTCAGCCGGGCGTTCAGGCTGAGCAGGAAGCCGAGGCCGAAGAGGCCCAGGCTGGCGAAGGTCACCAGGCCGACCAGGGGCTCGCGCCAGAGGACGACCACGACGACGGTCAGCATGACGACGCCCTGGCGGAGGACATTCAGGAGTGCGGTCAGGACG
>JAGVUW010000046.1 GCA_019136035.1 Verrucomicrobiota bacterium
CGTGGCCGAGGCGGCCCTCGTCATGATGGGCGTCTTCCCCGAGGCCGAGGAGTGGCTCGACGTCGCCTGCCACGCCTGCGCCTACCGCATCCTCCCCAGCATGGGCTTCGCCGGTGAGAACCAGGAGGGGCTCTCCTACTGGAGCTACGGCGTCACCATGCTGGCCGACCTGGCGGACCTCATGCTTTTCCTCGGCGGCGTCAACCTCTACGACCACCCCTGGCTGGCGAGCACCTGCCGCTTCCCGATCTACACGGCGCCGCCGGGGGGCTATGCCATCAGCTTCGCGGATAACTCCGAGCGCGGCAATGCTTCCCTGCGCGGTCCCTACGGCACCAGCCTGACCGGACGCCTGGGCGAGCGCGTCGGCGACCCCTACGCCCTCTGGTATGCCAGCCGCTCCGCCGCCGGCGTGACGCCGCGACCGCCGGCCGACCTGCCGCAGTCGGTCTTCTATCCCTATATCGGCTACGCCCTCTTCAACACCTGCCTCAGCGAGGGCCGCGAGAATGTCTCCGTCGGGCTGCGCTGCGGGCCCTACTACGCCGGCCATCAGCACGACGACAACAACGGCTTCGCCATCCATGCCTACGGCGACAAACTGGCTGTCGACGGCGGCTACTACGACTGGTACGGCAGTCCGCACTTCAAGGCCTACTCGATGCGGACGCTGGCGCACAACACCCTCCTGGTCGACGGCGAAGGCCAGGTCCCCCGGACCGGCGGCCGCCTGGCGGAGTCCTTCGACTCGCCGGGCTTCGGCTGGACGGTCGGCGACGCCTCGGATCCATCCATCTACGGCGGCCGCCTGCGGCGTTTCGAGCGCCGGCTGCTGTTCCTCAAGCCCGACGTGGTAATCATCCACGACCTGGTCGAGGCCAGCGCCGCGTCGGCAAGGCTGGACTGGCTGCTGCACGCCCACACCGCCGAGGCCTTCCCCTGCGACGCCGGCGCGGCGACCTTCCAGATCGAGCGGCCCAACGCGGCCCTGCAGGGCCAGTTCCTGGCGCCGGCCGGCCTGACCATGGCGGTCGGGCAGAGTTTCACCATCGGGCCGCAGCAGAAGCGCGCTTCGGTGTTCCTGCCGTGGGACGAGGTCCAGCCCGAGTGGACTCTGACGGCCAGCGCGCCGGCGGCGCCGCGGCAGGAGTTCGTGGCGGTGATGGTGGTGCATCGTCGTGGTGACGGCGTGGCCGCCGCGCCGGCGCTGGTCCGGCCGCTCGCGAGCGACACCGGCTGGGGCTGCGAGATCGAGCGTCCCTACGGCCGCTGGCGCGTGCTCCTGCGCCGCCAGGGCGCCGAGGGAGCGCTGGCCGCCGCCGGGCTGCAGAGCGATGGCAACGCCGCGGCGGTGCTGGTGGCCCCCTCGGGCGCGGTGGTCAACGCCTTCATGGCCGGCGGCCGGAGCCTGGCCCACGAGGGCAACGCGCTCCTGGCCCGCCCGGCGCCGTCTGATGCGGCCCTGGACGAGGACGTCCAGCCGGCGGCCCTGAAGGCCGTCCTGGCTTTCGACGACCGCGAACTCCCGGTGGCCGGGCTGCGCCGGAGTCTCCCCGACGGCGACCTCAGCGTCTGGTGGGTGACCCTCGACCTCCCCGAGGCCTACCGCGGCGACCTCGACATCGAGGGCTGGACCGGCGCCCTGCCGCCGCACGTGCGCCTCGGCCCGATGGCCTTCACCGGCACCCGGCACGACTTGGCCCTGCAGCCGGGTCAGGCCTGCCTGACGGTCTGCGGGCGTGGCCAGTTCGACCGCCTCGCCCTGCGCCGGCGGATGGCCTGGACTGCCCCCGCCCGCCGTCTCGCCGCCGACACCGCCCCGCGCCCCGGCGACATCGTCATCGAGGCCGAGACGCCGGCGGCGGAGTCCGAGCAGCGCGGCCAGGCCGTGGAGAAGGTCGCGGCCTCCGGCGGCCGGGCTTACTGCCAGCTCGACGAACCGGTGCAGTGGGTCGAGTGGGCCTTCGAGGTCCCGGAACGCCGCGCCTATGGCCTGCTCCTGCGCGTCGCCAGCGAGTTCGCCGAGGTGACCCGCGAATTCACCATCGACGGCCGGCCCTTCCCGGGCGAGCGTGTCGGGGTCAGCATGACCGGCACCGGCGGCTGGTGCCGCAGCCGCGATGACTGGGGCTGGTTCCAGGTCCTCGACGCCGAGGGCCGCCCGGCGGTGGTGACCCTGGAGCCTGGACGGCATGTCCTGCGCCTCGCTGTCACGGTCGGCTCGCAGAACGTCGACCAGATCCTGCTGCGGCCGTGACCTCCGGGAGGACATCATGCCGACGTCGCCATGGGGGCTTCCCAGTCGAGTCGCGGCGGCCATAGCCGTCGTGGCTCTGGCCGCCGCGGCCGCCGACGGCGTCGTGCCGCTGCCGGTCGACGAGGACGCCTTCCTCAAGCAGCCGATCGGGTTCACGCCCCCGGGCCAGGAGGCCCTCGACACGGCCTGGCTGCAGCCGCCGGCCGAGCCGTATCCTTTCCCCGAGGCCCGCGTCGAGAGGATCCGCGGCGTCCTGCGTCTGACCGCCAATGGCGAGGTCCTGGACAGCGTCGCGCGGTCCTGCTGGACGACGACCCTGACTGGCGCGCCGCTGGAGCGCCAGTTGCGTGAGGCCGGGCTGCGGCTCTTCGTCATCGACACCGACAGCGGCGCGAAGACCCCGGACGAGACCTGGGCGATGTTCCGTGCCCGTGCCGACAAGGTCCTGGCGGCAGTGCCGGATGCGTGGATTCTGGCGCGTGTCTGGTTCAGCAATGTCGGCGAGGACTTCGTCGAGCGCTACCCCGAGGCCCTGCTGACCGGCCCGACTGGCGTCACGGATTGGGGCACGCCCAGCGGCCGTGCCGCGCACCACGTCCGGCCGAACGGCCTGAACGAGTGGCGGCGCTACTGCGGCGAGAAGCTCCACGACCTCATGCACCGCCTCGGGGCCTCGCCCTACGCGCCGCACCTGGTCGGGGTCTACGTCGGGGCCCTGAACACCGGCGAGTGGTGGCTCTACAAGGGCAAGGGCGACCCGGGGTGGGACTACAGCCGCACCCGCCTCGACGCCTTCCGGCTCTTCCTCGAGCGCAAGTACGGCACCGCCCCGGGGGCGCTGGCGGCGGCCTGGGGCCGCGAGGTCAGCCTCGGCCGCGTCGAGCTGCCCAGCCTCGAGGAGCGCCGCGTCTGGCCGCCGCAGCCCTGCGGGCCGGTCAGCGACTACAACCAGGTCCTGAATCTCCCGGTGACCAACGCCGCGCGCTAGCGGTCATCAAGGCCGCCTCGCACGGGCGCTGCCTGGCCGGCGCCGAGATCCACGCCGGACTGCACTGCTTCCCCAACAATGGGACGGTCTTCCTCACCCAGCTCCTCGATTGTCCCGACATCGACTTCCTCGGCGGGCCGTCGAGCTACGATGGCCGCGGCCAGGGCAACTCGCCCCTGCATCGCGAGTGCTCTGCCAGCCTGGCCCGGCATGGCAAGGTGTGGTTCAACGAGGGCGACTACCGCACCCATACCGTCTACGGCACCGGGCATATCGGGGAGCCGCCGCCCGATCCGGCCGGGACCATCGAGGTGCTGCGACGGGAGTTCTGCCGTGCCGCCGCCAAGGGCTACGTCTCCTACCTGATGGACTTCGGCTGGAACTGGTTCTACGACCGCGATGTCATCCGCACTGTCGGCGAGCTCGAGCAGGTCCGCGACTTCATGACCGAGGCCGGCCTCGAACGCCATGCCGAGATCGCGGCGGTGGCCGACCAGGAGAGCCAGCTCTACTACAACTACTTCGGCACACCCCTGAAACTGCGCGCCGGCATCCTCGACCGCCTCGGCGCCGAGGTCGACTTCTATGAGCTGCGCGATTTCCTTGCCGACGAGGCCTTCCGACGCTACAGGATGGTCGTCTTCCTGAATGTCTGCGCCCTCTCCGAGGCCGAGCGTACGGCCCTCGAGCGTGTCAAGTCCGACGGCCGGCTGCTCCTCTGGATGCACACGCCCGGCGTGGTCAACCTCAGCCGCCGCGGTGGCGACCCCGATGCCGACCTCGCGGCCCTGACCGGCCTGCGTCTGGCCACGGGCCGGCCGGTGCAGGGCCCGATCCGCCTGCAGGACGACGCCTATGCCCGGCTGTTCGCCGCGGCCCTCCCCGATGGCAGCCTCTACAGCGGCCCGGGCGCCGAGGTGCGCCAAACCGTGCCCCTGCGCGATACCTCGCTCTCGGACTGCTGCGGGCCGATGCAGGCCGGCAATGCCCTGGCGGATGTCGCCTGCGTCGACCCCGAAGCCGTGGCGCTCGGACGGGACGCCGCCGGCGAGTGCCGCCTGGCGCTGCGGCGCTTCGCGGACTGGACCGCGGTCTATACGGCCAGTTGCCTGCTGCGGCCGGAGATCCTCACCGGCCTGGCGCGCCTGGCGGGCTGCCACGTCTATCTCGATAGCAGCGACGTGCTCTTCGCGGCCGGGCGCTTCGTGGCGGTGCACGCGGCCTCGGCGGGCGACAAGCGCGTCCGCCTGCCGGAACGTACGGACGTCATCGAGATCTTCACCCGGCAGGTCCTCGGACGGCAGGTCGACGAGGTCGTCCTGCCGATGCGCTGGGGCGAGACCCGCCTGCTCTACCTGGGCGACCCGGCCGCCGCCACGGCCCGCCTCGACGCCCTGGCGGCGGCGCAGGCACGCGACGCCGCCGCGTTCGCCGCGGCGCACCCGGCGCCGGCGGTGACGCTGCCGTTCTTTCGCCAGCAGCGCCTGCAGCGTCCGGCCGCGGGCGTCGGGCCCTTCCCGCTGAAGGCCCTCGCGCCGAGCGCCTTCCTCTACGCCGGGCCTTACCCGGCAACGCCGGAAGCCTCCGCCGCCATCGCTGCCCTCGCGGCCGCCGCCAAGACCGGTGCGGCCCTGCCGCGGCGGGCCCCGGACGAGGCGCCCCTGCCGGACGACGAAGCGCCGCGCCGACAGGCGGACCGCTACCTCTACCTCGAGGCACTGACCCCCGCGCGGGACCCCGCCGGCGGCCTCGGGCCCTGGCAGGCCGGCAGCGTCCCGGGGCCATGGCTCGACGACTACCAGGTCGGCGCCGGCGAAGGGCAGGCCTTCCTGATCGCCTTCTACCTCGAGGGCCAGCCCGGCCAGGCCGTCGAGCTGGCCATCCGCGCCCGCGGTCAGGCCCGCGCCTGGTTCGACGGCGACGACCTGCGCGGCCCGGCCGGGGCCATGGGGACCATCGTGACCCTGACCCGCCCGCGCCACCTGGTCATGATCCACGTCGTGAACACCGGCGGCCCGGCGGGCCTGAGCTGCAAGATCCTCGCGCCAGGCCAGACCGCACTGCCCGGCCAGCAGCTCCAGCAGCCCCCGGAGGGCGTCGGCGTCTGGCTGGCCCCGGAGTGACACTGGGGACACTGGGGACACTGCCGGCACGAGGGCCTGCGCGATCTCCTCCTGGGGTCCCTTGTGTCCCTTGCGTCCCGTGAGTCCCTTTCCGGGAGGGCGCAGGACACGCCCCCAGCCACCACGGCCACCACGATCGCCGTGGCAGGGCTGTTCGAAAGTCCGGTTCTGGCACCCCCTCAGGGTTCGTGGTTTCGCGTTCCCGGGGGTCGTGCTCTCGCGCGACCCCCGGCTGCGATGTGGCATCCCAATCGAAATCGGTATCGCTATCGCAATCGAGGGAACGCCGAAGTCGATTCCGATCCCGATAGCGATAGCGATTTGGATGAAAGCAAGCCCCAACCAGCGGCAGTCGGCGGCTGAGTACGGCGCCGCCGCCGGAACGATCTGGCGCCCTTTCGGGGCGGCCAGGGTGAACGCTGACGCGATCTTCGAACAGCCCTGTCACCGTGGCCGCCGGCGTGGATTTCTGTCGTTCGGCGGGGTATCGTCAGCGGCGGTTGCCATGGCTGACGGCACGGCTCCCGGCCGGTGCCGGCAGGCGTGGCGTTGCTGAACGACGAGAGGGCCCGACCATGCGTAGCGCGGCGATACTGGCAGTGTTTCTGATCCCCGTCATGGCCCAGGCGGGTCCCCTGGCGGTCCTCGAAGGCGGGCGTCCCGCGGTGATTGTCCAGGCGGACGGCCTGCAGGCCGAGGGCATTGAGGCCGTCCGCGACCTCGCGGCCTACCTGAAACGGTCTACCGGTGCGGAGTTTCCGGTGATCAGCGAGGCCGAGGCGGACCCGGCGCGCCACCCGGTGCGGCTCTACGTTGGTGCCGTGGCGGCCCTGCCGGCGGCCGACCGCGAGGCCCTGGCGACGCTCGACAGCGATGCCTACCTGGTCGACATCACCGCCGACGGCAGTGCCTTCCTGGTCGGCCCGCGGCCGTGGTCGACGTACTGGGCCGTCTGCCAGTTCCTCGAGGACCAGGTGGGGGTGCGCTGGCTCTTCCCGGGGCCGCTGGGTGAGGATGTCCCCGAGCACGAGCGCCTGGTGTTGCCGCCCTGGCGGCAGATCCACACGCCGGTGCTGCTGTCGCGGCAGTGGAGCGGCGACCAGCACGGCGGCCGCTGGAGCCTGCGCCAGCGCCTCCACGCGCGCTACCGCTTCCACCACAACCTGGTGCGGGTCTTCGACTCCGAGCGCTACTACGACGAGCACCCGGAGTGGTACCCCTTGCGCGCCTCCGGCCAGCGCTACCGTCCGCAGGGCGAGAAGGACCACAGTTGGCAGCCCTGTCTGGCCAGCGACGGCTCGGTCCGGCACGCCGCCGAGTGCGCCCGCCAGGCCTGGGCCGAGACCCCCGGCCTGGACTCGTTCTCCTATGGCTGCAATGACGGCCAGGGGTGGTGCGAGTGCGAGGGCTGCAAGGCCATGGACCGCCCGCTGACCCCCTGGGAGGGCTTCGAAGGCACCTACTCATGCCGCTACTACGCCTGGCTGAACCGGGTCGCCGCCGACCTCGAGACGACCCATCCGGAGAACCTCATCGGCTGCCTGGCCTACTCGACCTACATCCTGCCGCCGGAGCCCATCGGGCTGCACCGCAACGTCATCCCGTACTACACCAGCAACCGCGCCGACTACTACGAGCCGGAGTTCCGCCAGCAGGACCAGCGCCTGCTCGAGTGGTGGGGCCGCGTCGCCACGCAGATGGGCATCTACGACTACGCCTACGGCATGGGCTTCGCCATACCGCGTATCTACAGCCACCTCTTCCAGGAGGCCATCCAGCACGCCGTCAAGAACCGCGTCAAGGGCTTCTATGCCGAGGTCTACCCGAACTGGGGCCTCGACGGCCCCAAGCTCTACCTGATGAGCCGCGTCTCTTCACGGAGTGGAACCAGCGCCTGTTCCGCGAGTCCTGGGCGCCGATGGCGGCGTACTTCCAGCGTTGCGAGCGTGCCTGGTCCGAGCAGCAGACCGGCCGCGGGCACTGGGCCTACCGCCTGGCCGGCGATCCGCGGCAGTTCGAGGTCTTCCCGCCGGCGGTGCTGGCCGAGTGCACCGGCTACCTCGACCAGGCCGCAGCCCTGGCCCAGAGCGACCTCGTGCGTGAGCGCATACGGTTCTTTCGCAAGACCTGGGAGGTCACCCTGCTGCTGGCGGGCAACTACTGGGCCGGCCACGAGGTCGACCGCCTGGTGGCTGCCGAGGCGCCGCTGGAGCAGGTCGCCGCGGCCCTGCGCCGCATGGCCGACCAGGTGGCCACCCTCGACACCGATGCGTACATCCGCGAGCGCGTCGGCAAGGACCCGATCGCCTTCCATCCGCCGTTGCCGGGGTGGTTCGAGCCGCTCAAGGCCGGCGCCGATGCCAACGCCATGCGCCTGAGCGCGTCGCGGCTGTCGGCGCGGGTGGTCCGCGAGGCGGTCGCCGGCGGCCAGATCAGCGCCGATGACCTCCGCGACCTGATCGGCCGCCGCCTCGACGAGGCCTTCGGCACCGCCGGCAGCGAGAACTACCGCGCCTACGTCGCGCGTCTGCGCGCCATGGCCCTGAAGGTCGCCAAGGTCACCCGCTGCGCCGCCCCGCCGGCCATCGACGGCCGCCTCGACGATCCGGCCTGGACGGGCGCCGATGTCCTTACCGACTTCGTGCGCTGGGGCAACACTGCCGCGGCGCAGTACCCGACGCGCGCCCGCCTCCTGCATGACGGCACGATGCTCTACATCGCCCTCGACTGCGAGCAGGACACCGGCGCCCTGCAGGCCGACGCCGCCCCGCGCGACGGCAGCACCTGGAAGGACGACTCGGTCGAGATCTTCATCAACCCCGGCCTCGAGGCGCTCCCCTATGTCCAATTCATCCTCAATGCCCGCGGCGCCTTCTTCGACCTCTGGGGCCGCAAGGAGGGCGAGAGCTATGCGGAACGCGTCGGGGCCACCTTCAACTGCCGCTGGGCCACCCAGGTCGAGCCGGGGCGCTGGACTGCCGAGCTGGCCATACCCCTGAGCGAGTTCGGCTGCACGGCGGCGCCGCGGACGCTCCTGCGGCTGAACCTGGCCCGGAATGTCCAGGGCAAGACCCCCGAGATCTCGGCGTGGTTCCTCAGTGTGAAGGCCCACGCCGACGCCGCCAGCCGCGGCTGGATCGTCTTCGAGTGAGCGCGGGGCCGCGCCGCGCGGCTGGCGGGAGAGGCACCGCCTGAAGCCGGCGATAGAGGGATATTCCGCAGACCCGGCTTGCCGGGGTGGGGACTATCCGGGGCATGGCGCCGTCGCGGCGCTATGGTACCGCACCGTGGATTTCCAGCTCTACAGACCGATCCTCGTGCCGCCGTCGCCGGCGATCCATCTCGACCCGGCCTCTCTGGCCTGGCGCAATGGCCTGCTGGTGCGCGCCACCAACTGGCTTGGCGACGCCCTGATGACACTGCCGGCGGTGTACCGGCTGAGCCAGCGCGTCCCGGCTCCCTGCGGCGTCTTCGTGATGTGCCCGGCCGGCCTGGCGCCGCTGTGGGCGGCAGTGCCGTGGGTGTCGCAGGTCATCCCGATGGCCGGATCGCGCTGTGGCGCCGCCGAGCGCCGCGTGCTGCACCGCCTGCGGCCGGGCGTGGCCGTGGTCCTGCCGAACTCGTTCGGGTCGGCCTGGGATGTCTGGCGCAGCGGCGCCCCGACGCGCCTCGGTCGCGCCGGCCGCGGGCGCGGCTGGCTGCTGACTCACCGCCTGCCCGAGTGGCCGCGCCGCCGCGAGGCCGCCGGGTGTCACCAGTTGTCGCACTACCTCGACCTGGCGGCTGTCCTGGGACCGGTCGAGGCCAGCGCCGCGGCGCCGCCGCTGCGGGTCGCCGATGCCGCCGCGGTGGCACGGTCGCAGGGCGTCGACGAGGCGGCGGGGCCCTGGCTGGCGGTGGCGCCCGGCGCGGCCTATGGCCCGGCCAAGCAGTGGCCGTTCGAGCGCTTCACCGCGGTGGCGCGCTGGTGGCAGTCGCGCGGCGGGCGTGTCGTGGTGGTCGGCGCCGCCAAGGAGCGCGCCGCGGGCGCGGCCATCGTCGCGGCTCTGCCGGAGGTCCTCGACCTCACCGGCCGCACGGACCTCCGCCAGCTCATGGCGGTGCTGGCCGTGTCGGGCCTGGTCGTGGCCAACGACAGCGGCGCCATGCACCTCGGCGCCGCCCTCGGCCGCCGCGGCGTCGCGATCTTCGGCTCCACCGACCCGGTTGCCACCGGGCCCATCGGCGGGCAGTGGGTCGTCCTCGCCGACCACCCGGCCGACTGCGCCCCCTGCCTGCAGCGGACCTGTCCGCGCGTCGATGCTCCTTACGCCTGCCTGCGGCGCATCCAGCCCGAGGAGGTCTGTCAGGCCCTTGAGTACCTCGCGGGCCTGCCGGACCTGGCTGCCTTGTAGGCCGCGCCAGCCGAGCGCGGCCCGCCGCCGCCGCCGTCATCACATAGCGAAGATCCGGTCCATGTCGGCGCTGATGGCCTTAACGGCCGCGCGCGGGTCATCGCCGGGGCCCTTCAACTCGGCGGTGATGGCGCCGTCATAGCCGACCTCGCGCAGGGCCGCCATCACGGCCGGCCAGTCGATGCTGCCGGCGAGGAGCTGGGTCCAGGCGTGCTTCGGGCCGTCGAAGCCCTTGATGTGGACCTTGTCGAGGCGCCGGCCGAGGGTGCGGATCCAGTGCTGTGGGAAGCCGTAGGCGACGATATTGCCGACGTCGAAGTAGGCGGTCATCCACGGGCTCTTGAAGCTGTCGACGTAGGCCGCGAACTCGATGGGGCTGAGGAGGAAGCGGTTCCAGACATTCTCCACGGCCAGTTTCACCTTGAGCTTCTCGGCCTGCGGCAGGATCGAGCCGATGGCCTCGCGCGAGCGCTCCCAGGCCTGCTCGTAGGTGACCGCCGGGGTGACCACGGCGGGCACCAGCAGGACCGTCTCGCCGCCAAGGGCGGCGGCGGTATCGAGGCTCTGCTGCACGCCGGCCAGTGAGGCGGCGCGCACGGCCCGATCCGGGTCGGAGAACGGGTGACTCCAGTGGTCGATGTTCATGACGCTGCTGACCGCGACCCCGGCGTCACGGGCGGCCTTGCGGAAACGCTCGCGCTCTTCGTCGGTGCGCAGGGTCGGGACCTCGACCGAGTCGAAGCCCATCTCCGCGGCCAGGCCGAAGCGCGCCTGG
>JAGVUW010000863.1 GCA_019136035.1 Verrucomicrobiota bacterium
GCGCCCCCGCGCGCCATCTGTAGATCATGCACGAACCGCCACGACGTCTCCTGCTCCATGTCTGCTGCGGGCCCTGCGCCACGGCCTCGCTCGAGCGCCTCAAGGCTCTGGGCGAGGTGACGCTCTTCTTCTCCAATGCGAACATCGTCCCCCCCGCCGAGTACGCCAAGCGCCTCGACGCAGTCCGCCGCCTGGCCGCTCGCTGCGGCTGCGCCCTCGTCGAGGACACCTACGACCACGCGGCCTGGCGCGCCTGGATCGCCGGCCTCGAAGACGAGCCCGAACGCGGGGAGCGCTGCCGACGATGCTTCACCTACAGCCTCGGACGCGCCGC
This sequence comes from Verrucomicrobiota bacterium, assembly GCA_019136035.1. Lineage (GTDB taxonomy): Bacteria > Verrucomicrobiota > Lentisphaeria > Oligosphaerales > JAFGRS01 > JAGVUW01. The sequence goes on from JAGVUW010000863.1 coordinate 335, forward strand.
GCAGTACGCCGCTGCGAAAGGCTTCTCGGGACTCACCACGTCACTGACCGTCAGCCCCCACAAACGCTCCGCGGATATCCTCGCCATCGGACAGCGCCTCTCGCCCGAGTTCCTCGACATCGACTTCAAGACCGCCGATGGCTTCCGCCGGAGCCTCGAACTCAGCCGCGAGTATGGCCTCTACCGCCAGGACTACTGCGGCTGCGAGTTCAGCCTGGCCGAGCGCGACCGCCGCCGCGCCGCCCGCGGCAAGCCCGCGTAGACACGCCAATGTGAGGCGGGGGGCTGAGTCGTAGGCATCCCGTATCGGGGACTTGGCCTGGATTATTCGCGAAGCGCGGATGCTCCGCTCACAATCCACTTGCGCCGCACTACGATGCGGCGCAAGTTCCGACGCGCGTCGCGACGCGCCGCATGCTCAAGGCTAACCCTGAGCAAAAGGCCGCAAACCGCCCACCGAGACCGGATGCCGTGCTGTCGCCCTGGAACTCCAGCACACCGATGACGCGGTCCGAGGCAAACGCGAGAAGCAGGTCGAGTTCTCGGGGAGGATGTACCGCCGCATCCAGCCCCTCTCCTGCTCAACCGTCGGCAGTGTGGCAGGCAGCTCCAGATTCGGCGGAGCTTCTCGGATCAAGTCGCCCAAGGAGCTCAAGACGCCCTCGACATCATCCTCACGAGCGACGCGTACCTGGATCGCCTCGTTCATCGTGTCCTCAGAACGCGATGTCGACAGCCCAATCGCAGAGCTCGGTGGCCCTGCCCACAATCGGGTCACTCCGGCCCTCTTCGAAGCGACTATACACGTCGCGCTGACCTCGGGCAACGGCACCCTCCTCGCGACACGATTACCCGATGCACTGCCCGAAGACGCAGAGCATCCATCCCGCCTGCCTCCACGCCAGGAATGACGCCCATGCCGGCTTAAAACGGAAAAGCCGTTCGGCGGTGGAGCCGAACGGCTGATCTTCGGTAGATGGTCGGGACGGCGAGATTCGAACTCGCGACCTTTTGACCCCCAGTCAAACGCGCTAACCAAACTGCGCTACGTCCCGGCCGAGTCACGAACGGCCGTTACCTTACTGCGACCCCGGGTCATTGCAAGCCCGGAAGAGCGGCGAACTGGGCTGTTTGAGAGTCAGGTGGAGGGCGCCGGGCGGCGTCCCGCAGGGATCGGGCCGCAAGCCGCGTCGGCCGGCTCAGCGTGCCAGGCCGAGTTCCTGGGCCAGGCGGCGTTCGGCGTCGAGGGCGCGGATCTCGTCGAGGAGCGGGCCGAGGTTGCCCTCCATGATGCTCGGCAGGCCATGGACGGTGATCTCGAAGCGGTGGTCGCTGACGCGGTTCTGCGGGAAGTTGTAGGTGCGTATGCGCTCGCTGCGTTCGCCGGTCCCGACCTGCGAGCGGCGTTCGGCGGCATTGCGTGCATCCTCGGCCTGCTGGAGCTGCTCCAGGAGGCGGGCGCGCAGGAGAGTCATGGCAATCTCGCGGTTGCGGTGCTGCGACTTCTCCTGCTGGCTGGCCACCATCAGGCCGGTGGGGATGTGCGTCACGCGGACCGCCGAGTCGGTGGTGTTGACGCTCTGGCCGCCGGGGCCGGACGACCGGAAGACATCGACGCGGAGGTCCTCGGGGCTGATGTGCAGGTCGACCTCGTCGGCCTCCGCGAGGACGGCGACCGTCACCGTCGAGGTATGGATGCGCCCGCTGGCCTCGGTCACCGGAACGCGCTGCACGCGGTGCACGCCGCTCTCGAAGCGCAGGGTGCTCCAGGCGTCCTCGCCCTGCAGGGTGAAGGTGACACTCTTGAGGCCGCCGAGGGGGGTCTCGGCGTAGTCCAGGACCTCGCTGCGCCAGCCCTTCTGTTCGGCGAAGCGCGTGTACATACGGAAGAGGTCGCCAGCGAAGAGCCCGGCCTCCTCGCCGCCGGCCGCCGGCCGGATCTCGACGATGACATTGCGGCCCTCGTTCGGATGCGGCGGCAGGATGAGGAGGCGTATCTGGCGGTCGAGGTCGGCGGCCTCGCCTTCGAGGGTGGTGATGTCAGCGCGGACGACCTCGAGGAACTCCTGGTCCGTCTCGGTCTGGAGGAGGTGCTGATTCTCCTCGAGGTCGGCCTGGACGCGCCGGCGCCGGTCCCAGGTCTTGACCAGACGCTGCAGCGAGAGGTACTCGCGGTTCAGCTTCTGGTAGGCCGCATGGTCACCCCGCGTGAAATCGAACTGCGCGATGGCGTGCTCGACTTCATGGAGGCGCAGGCGCGAGGTCTCGATGTACTGCTGAAGGTCCACCGGCTAGGTACCCCGGACTGGCTCACCCACGGGCCTCGGTACGACGGATGGCGCTCGGCAGGGCGGCATCCCGGGCGCCACGGGCCGCCCTGGCCCGCCTCGACACGCACCGCACGGGAGCGCCGGCGTCAGACCGGGCGCCCTGCCCCGAGCCAGCCCCGCCCGGGCGCCGCGTCCCGGGTACGCCAAGGCCTGCCGAGCGGCCTGCGGCCATACCCACACCCGTGAGTGACGACAGCAACGCCCACTGGCAGGCCATGGACGGACGGCCCGGAGGGGGAACGGCTCGACGAACGCTCAGGCCATGCCGTAGCGGCGGCGGAAGCGGTCGACGCGGCCCTCGGTGTCCACCAGCTTCTGCTTGCCGGTGTAGAACGGGTGGCACTTGGCGCAAATGCCGACCTTGGCGTCCGGGGCGTTGGACATGACCTCGTAGACCGCGCCACAGGCACACGAGACCTTGGCAGCGACGTACTTCGGATGGATGCCCTTCTTCATAGCTCACCTCGTTGAATGAACGGCCTATGCCGGTTCCTGCTGCAACTCACATTTCAGACTCGTCCCACCCACCGCCGGTGCACCCGGACGGTCGTATCGCACCGGCGGGCCTGGTCGAGCGGTCGCCGGTGCGTCGGGCCGCTTTTCACATCTCGGCAAGCGCGGCGCGGCGGCTGAGCCGGACGCGGCCGCGGTCGTCGATGTCGATCACCTTGACGGAGATGGTATCGCCGACCTTGCAGATCTCTTCGACGTTGCGCACGCGGTGGTCGGCCAGTTCGCTGATGTGGACCATGCCTTCCTGCCCGGGCAGGATTTCGACGAAGGCACCGAACTCCTTGATGGTCTTGACGGTGCCCTGGTAGATGCGGCCGATCTCGACTTCGGCGGTCACGGACTCGACTTCGCGGCGGGCCATGGCCATGGCGTCGCCGTTGGCGGCGAAGATATTGACCGTGCCGTCGTCCTCGACGTCAATGGTGGCGCCGGTCAGTTCGCAGATGCCCTTGATGATCTTGCCGCCGGGGCCGATGAGGGCGCCGATGCGCTCGGGGTTGATCTTCATGGTGACGATCTTCGGCGCGTACGGGCTCATCTCGGTGCGCGGGGCCGCGATGCAGGCCGCCATGGTGGCGCGGATCTTGGCGCGGGCGGCGCGGTTCTTGAGCATGGCCTGGTACATGTCGTCGACGCTGATACCGGCGATCTTCAGATCGAGCTGGAAGCCGGTGATGCCCTTGCTCGTGCCGGCGACCTTGAAGTCCATGTCGCCGAAGTGGTCTTCCGAGCCCAGGATGTCGGTGAGGAAGACCTTGCGGCCGTTGTCGCCGGTGACCAGGCCGACCGAGATGCCGACGACGGCATCGGTGACCGGCACGCCGGCGTCCATCAGGGCCAGGCTGGCGCCGCAGACGCTGGCCATGGACGAGGAGCCGTTCGAGCCGAGGATGTCCGAGACGACGCGGATGGTGTACGGGAAGTCCTTCGGCTCCTTCGGCACCGCGTGGGCGACCGAGCGTTCGGCGAGGGCGCCGTGGCCGATCTCGCGGCGGCCGGGGCCGGCGATGCGGCCGGTCTCGCCGGTGCTGAAGTTCGGGAAGTTGTAGTGCAGAATGAACTTCTTGGTGGCCTCGCCGCCGGTGATGACGTCGTGGTCCTGGGCATCGCCGGCCGCGCCGAGGGTGGTCGTGACCAGGGCCTGGGTCTCGCCGCGCTTGAAGAGGGCGCTGCCGTGGGTGCGGGGCAGGAGGCCGACCTCGCAGGTGATCTCGCGCAGGTCATCCGGGCCGCGACCGTCGACGCGCTGGCCCTTGTCGAGGATCAGGCGGCGGACGGTCTCCTCGAGGACGGTCTCGAAGACCGCCTTGTAGTTGGGCGGCTCGGCGCCGGCGGCCTCGAAACGCGGCGACAGGGCCGCGACCATGCCGTTGAAGACCTCGGTCTCGGCCGCACGGCGGGCCGTCTTCTCGCGCTGCAGGCAGGCCGCGTCGAGCTTGCCGGCGCAGTACTCGCGGGCGGCTGGTGCGGTTGACCTTGGCAGCCAGCTCCTGCTGGGCGGCCACCAGGCGGCAGACGATGCCGTCAGCGAAGGCCAGGGCGTCACGGAGGTCCTCTTCGCTGATCTCGGCCGAACGGCCCTCGATCATGATCGTCTTGCCCGGAACACCGGCGTAGACGAGGTCGATGTCGCTCTTGGCCAGCTCGGTGTGCGTCGGGTTGGCGACGAAGGCGCCATCCACACGACCGACGCGCAGGGCGCCGACGGGACCGTGGAAGGGGATATCGGAGACCATCAGGGCGGCCGAGGCACCGAGGATGCTCAGGACGTCCGCCTCGGTGTCGCCATCGGCACTGAGGAGCTGCGACATGATCTGGACGTCGTTGATGTAGCCCTTGGGAAAGAGCGGCCGCAGCGGCCGGTCGGTCATGCGCGAGGTCAGGATCTCCTTCTCGGTGGGACGGCCTTCGCGCTTGAAGTAGCCGCCCGGGAACTTGCCGGCGGCGCTGAAGCGCTCGCGGTAGTCCACCTGGAGGGGAAAGAAGTCGAGGCCGGGGCGCGGCGCCGCCGCGCAGGCCGCCACCAGGACCATCGTGTCGGCCTGACGGACGGTCACCGAGCCGCCGGCCAGCAGGGCCATCTTGCCCGTCTCGATCTCGACGGTACGGCCAGCACCAAGGTCAACCACCACGCGTTCGATACTCATAGCCATCCTTTCAACCGGTCTCACAGAACCTCTGGCGAACCCGTCACGAGGCTGGCAGGCCGACCGTCGGTGCTCCGTGACCGCCGTGCGGGCGGTCACTGCGCCCACGACAGGGCAATACGAACCCAGGTGTTGCGGAATTGCGGTACAAGACGCCGCGCGACTCCGGGTTCAGGGCATCCCTGCGGCCCGGCCTCTTGTACCGACCGAATTCCACAACTCCCGTTCGCCATCCAGACCGACGGCGGCAACGGCCGCCTGTCCCAGCTCGCCCGACGCCGGCCGCGACACCATGGCCGCAGTGAGGACGTCAGGAGAGGACCTGCTGCCGGGAGGGGTTCGCCCGCCTCCCGGCAGCCACACCATCCCGCGTCGGGCTAGCGACGCAGGTTCAGGCGCTTGATCAGCGCCGCGTAGCTCTCGAACGACACACGGCTCAGGTAGGTCAGCAGCTTGCGGCGGCGGTTGACCAGCGCCAGCAGGCCGCGGCGCGAGCTGTGGTCCTTCTTGTGGATCTTCAGGTGCTCGGTCAGCTCGTTGACGCGATGCGTCAGGATGGCGATCTGCACCGCGGTGCTGCCGACATCCTTCTCGCTGCTGCCGAACTCTTTGACCAGGGCGGTCTTCTGTTCACTCGTCATAGCAATGCACATCCTTCTACACTTGCCGTACCTGATCGTCACGCACCATGACACCCATGCGGGTCCGGTGCGCTACGGTCGCCGCCGGCGGCAAGACCAGGGGCGACAGCCGTGTCACAACCCGCTTACCATAGCGCACGGCGGGATCCTTGCAAGCGCCGGGCGAAGGGCTTGGGATTGACAGAGCCGCCGGAGGGCGGTACTGTCCTGGCGGTGTGGGGACGGCCTTGGCGAGCGGTGACGGTCGCCAAAAGGATGGGACGGAGGAGGTCCTCGGCGCGGGCTCTGCCCGCAACCCAAGGGGACCGCGGTCTGTGCGTCTGTAGCCTGAGGACAGCCAGCGATGGACAAAGACATCAAAGATGCCGTGATGGCCGCCTTCGACGGCGAGCCTGAGGACGATGGCAAGGCGGCGGAAGAGGCCGCGGCGGCCGAGGGCGCCGGGTCGGAGAAGCCGGCGGCGGCGGTTCGGAAGAAGGCGGTCCTGGGTGCGGGTGCGGCACGTCGGCCGGTCGGCGCGGCCGTGGCGGCGCCGCGCCGTCCGACGCCCGAGGCGTCCGC
>JAGVUW010000785.1 GCA_019136035.1 Verrucomicrobiota bacterium
ATCAACGTCAGCGAGATCATCGATGGTGGCTTCCTGGAGAAGGACGTCGAACTCCAGCCCGGCGACATGATCATCGTGCCTCAGAAGGCCATCAATTTTTGACGACGAGGTGATGTTCGTGCCAGGCCACGCTGACCGCAGTCCCGCTCCCGTTCCCACCACCGGTGTCCGCGCGGCGACGCCCGCCCGTCCCGGCTATCCGGCAGCCGTGCCGCCCTCCTATCCCGGCGCTATGCCCCCCGGCGCCGGCCGCATGGAGGGCGGCCCCGACATCCGCCAGTACGTCGGCATTGTCCTGTCGCGCTGGTGGCTGGTCCTGCTCTTCCTCCTGCTCGGTGCCGCGGTCGGCCTGGTGCGCATCTACCGCAGCACGCCGCTGTACCGCGCCACCTGCCGCATCGAGGTGGTGCAGGACCCCCGCCTGAGCTTCTCCGGCGACCGCGAACGCCCCTCGTTCATCATGATGGACCAGGAGATCACGCGGCGCATCATCGTCCTGCAGAGCGGCCTGCTCAACGGCCAGGTCCGCGAGGCTCTGCTCGACGAGTGGACCAGCCAGGTCCCTGAGGAACACCGCTCGCCGCGCGTTTCGGTGAGTCCGTTCCGCGATACGCGCACCATGCTCGATGTCAGCGTCGACGCCACCGTCGGCAAGTACGCCCTGGCCTACCTCACCGCGCTCCTGGAGAAGTACCAGGACCTGCGCCGTTCCGAGCTGGCGACCGCCAACGACACCGCCCTGCGCAGCCTCAAGGCGGAACGCGAAGACGTCTACCGCCAGCTCCAGGAGGCCCAGGCCGAACTGGCGCAGTTCCTCTCCGAACGCAGCATCCTCATTAACGAGGCGAAGGCGACCTGGGACGAGCGTTTCCTGATCAGCCTCATCCAGCGCCAGAATGCCCTGCGCATGGAGCGCGCCATGCTCGAGACCCAGTTCGAGATGCTCGACAAGCTCAGCGCCGGCACCATCCAGGAAGTCGTCGGACTGAGCCTGGAGACGCACCAGGCGACCCTCGGCCAGATGGCCGCCGAGGCCGCCGCCGCCGCCGCCAGCCACGGCGACCGGGCCGTGCCGGCGCCGATGGCTCCGCCGGTCGTGCGCGAACAGCCCGACTGGCAGACCCATGAGCTGGAGCTGGCGCGCCTCGAGGCCGAGTACGCCGAACAGCTCAAGACCTACAAAGAGACGCACCCCCGCATGCGCGCCCTGATGGTCCGCATCGAGGGCGTACGCCGTGACCTGAAGCTGACCGCCGAGATGGCCATCAAGCGCCTCCAGGAGCGCCTCCGGGCCGTGGCCATGCAGGAGGAGGCCCTCAAGAAGGCCGTCGATACCTGGCAGGCCGAGCTGAGCCTGACCGTCGCCGATCGGGCCCAGTACCAGACCCTCACTGCCAAGGTCGAGCACCTCCAGAAGCTCCACAACGCCGTCTTCCAGCGCGTCGTCGAGGGCAATGTCCTGAACATCGACGCGGTCTACACCCGCATGGTCGAGCGCCCGCGCACGGTCGGCCTGATCTGGCCGAACAACACCAAGGTGATGGCCACCTCCATCCTCATCGCCTTCGTCCTCTCGCTCGGCCTGGCCGTGCTCCTGCACAACTTCGACACCACCCTCCTGGATATCGGCGCGGTCGAGGAGCGCTTCGGCATCACCTACATCAGCGGCATCCCGCACTGGGGCCGCCTCCTGAAGAACTTCTCGAACCGCGGCAATGCGGTCATCGTGACCCGTGAGAAGAGCAATGTGGCCACCGAGGTGTACCGCACCGTCCGCGGTACCCTCGAGCAGGTCCTGGGCAACGTCGACGGCCCCATCGCCATCGCGGTCACCTCCAGCGACTCGGGCGACGGCAAGAGCCTGACCACGCTGAACCTCGCCGTGGTCTTCGCCTGGACCGGCAAGCGCGTCCTGCTGGTCGACGGCGATCTCCGCCGCGGTGCCCTCCATAAGCCCCTCGGGGTCGAGTCCGGCAAGGGCTTCACCGAGCTGCTCACCGGCAGCGTCTCGGATTGGCGTGAGGTGGTCCAGCGCGGCCTGCACGGCGGCCTCGACTTCATCTCGTCGGGCCAGTACCTGCAGGAATCCCCGGAACAGCTCGGCTCGCAGCGCATGCGCGACCTCCTGCGGCAGTGGCGAGAGAGCTACGACATCATCGTCTTCGATACCGCCCCGGTCAGCCGCGTCATGGACACCGCCGTTCTGGCGCGCTGGTGCGATGGCGTCCTCCTGGTGGCGCGCTTCGCCAAGACCCGCGTGGCCGAGCTGCAGCACCTCCTGCGCCGCCTCGAGGGCACCCGCGTCCTCGGCTTCGTCGTCAACTGCATCGACTTCCATAAGCTCTCGCGAAGCTACTACGGCTACTCGGGCTACGGCTATGGCTACCGCGATTACGGGTACGGCTACTACCGCTACTACTCGTACTACCGGCCCTACGGCGAACGGAAGGAAGACGCCGGCGCTGCCGGTAAAGCGGCTTCGGCAAGCCCGCCGGGCGATGACGCCGGCAAGTAGGCATCCCGGACGCCGTGCCCCGACGCTTGGGCGCCGTTCAGGCGGCCACTGAACGGCGCCAGCCAGGCGGGCGTACGCCCCCGGGACGGCGCGGCGGGTCTCTGGACATGACTGCACTGCCCATCGGTCTTCTTGCTCTGGTTGCCCTGCTGGGCGCCGGCCTGGTCCCCGGCGCGGCGCCGCCCGCAGCCATTGCCCTCCTGGCGGCGGCCTGCCTGCGGCCCCTCCCGGCCGACCGCGCCTTCGCCTGGTGGTTCCGCCTGAGCCTCTGCCTCTGCCTGTGGACGGTTCTGACCTGCCTGCCCATCGGCGCCGCGCTGGCGGGGGCGTGGCGTGCCAGCCTGGCCGCCGAGGCCGGGGACTTCCTCGCGGCGCATGGTGCCATCCTCGGCGATTCCGCCGCCGGTCTGGCCGTGCCGACGCGCCTGAGCCTGCATCCCTCCGGCTCCCTGCGCTGGCTGATGCTCCTCGGCGGCGCCGTTGGCATGGTCACGCTGACCGCCTCCCTGCGCACCCGCCAGCGCCTCCTGGCGATCAAGGGCCTGGTCGTCCTGGGCGGCGTCGTCGCCGCTGCCGGCATGGTCGGCCGGCTGGTCCTGCCGCAGGGCGACCGGCTGCTGTGGTGGTACCCGGTCAGCGAGATCGGCGGCGGCGAGCCCCTGGGGCCTTTCGTCAACCGCAACCACTTCGCGGGTTTCTGCGCCATGCTCATGCCGCCCGCCCTGGCCCTGACCTGGCACACGGCCGAGCCGCGCTGGCTCGGCGGGGCGGACCCCGACGAGGAGGCCGGGACCGCGCCGCTGGCCGTCAGGGGTGCCGAGAGGGTCCTCTTCGCTGTCTGCGCCCTCTGCCTCGCCGCCGCCGTCCTGGTGTCGCGCTCACGCGGCGGCACGGCCGCTCTGCTCTTCGGCACCGTCATCATGGCCCTCCTGTGGTTCCGGCGCGGCCCCCTGGCGGCTGCCCTTGCGACCCTGTCCGGCGTTGCCATCATGGTCTTGGTGACCCTCTGGCCGGACGAGGCCTTCCAGGGCCGTCTGCACGGCCTGCGCGACAGCGTCGAGGCCATCGGGGCGCGCTGGCCGGTCTGGCTGGACTGCGTCCGGGTCTGGACGCGCGTGCCCCTGGCCGGCTGCGGTGCGAACGCCTTTGGCATGGTCTTCCCGCGCATCACCGCCTGGGCCGCCGGCGAGCAGGCCAGCCACGCCGAGAGCGAGGTCATGCAGCTCCTTGCCGAGGGCGGCCTGGTCGGCTTCCTGATCGCGGCGGCGGCCCTCCTGGCCGGCGTCTGGCCGTTGCTGGCGACGCTCCTGCAGCACCACCGGCGCGGTTCGGCCCGGCGTGGCCGCGGCGGCGCCGACGCGGCCACGCCGGCGTCCGCCGCGGGCGCGCCCCATCGTCATCGCCTGCCGTACGCCATGACCGCGGCTCTCGGCGGCAGCCTGTCAGCGATCGGCCTGGCCAGCCTGGTCGACATACCCCTGCGCATACCCCTCAGCGCCTGGACTGCCGCCGCGCTCCTGGGCCTGGCCGCAGCCCCGGCACCGCGCGGCGGGCGCGGCGCCGCCCGGTGGCTGCGGCCGTGGCT
>JAGVUW010000630.1 GCA_019136035.1 Verrucomicrobiota bacterium
CGAAGACCGCCGCCGGATGCTCGGCGCGGTCCCAGGTCACGCCGAGGTAGCGGCCTTCGTGGCAGAGGGCCATCAGCGGGAAGCACAGCTTGACGTCGTCGACCAGGTGGCGCAAGGCCTTTGAACCGCGGACGTCCGCCTCGCTGCTGCTCGGCTCGTCGTCGAGGTACTCGACGCCGGGCAGCAGGGCCTGGGTCTTGCGCTCGCCGAAGGTCTGGAGGCCCGGGAAGAGGGTCAGCCAGGGCAGGTGGAAGACCTCGCGGTCACGCTCGACCTCGACGCGGGTGCTGACGCGGATGCTCCCCGCGGCCGCGCCGGTACCGGGCTCGAAGCGCCGGGTGATTCGCCAGGCGACGCCGTCGGCATCGCGTCGGCGCGCCTGCAGCTCGAGGGCGCCGTCGGCCTGTCGCGCCTGGGTGTCACCTGGCCCGAACTCGAGGAAGCCCGTGCCCGCCGCAGTGCGGTGGCCGATGCGGGCCTCGCCCAGCCCGTCCGCCATCGCCCGTCCGCCGATCTCCAGGCGGAAGCCATTCCAGAGGGCGCCGCTGTGGCGGATGACGACGTCGCCAGACTCGACCACCCAGGGCAGCGCCTCCTTGAGCGCCTCCGGCGGTGTGAAGGCGACCGGCGCCAGCGGCGTCAGGACCACCGCCCGGATGCTCTCCACGACGCCGCGGCCGCCCCGCGACCCCGGATCCAGGCGCAGGCGCGACTTCGGCGCCAGGGGCGGCAGGAGCAGCTCGTAGTCGTGCCACTGGCCGTCGTTGACGAGGGTGAAGCGGACGCTCTCACCGCTGCGGAAGTTCCTGCCGTAGAAGACCTCGCCGCTGCGGTCGCCGCCTTCGGCCTTCAGCCGCACGATCAGCCGCAGGTTGGTCTCCGTGGGCAGGCGTTCCGGCGGCGGTCCCGCGAGCCAGGGGTCCTCGTCGTCGCTGCATTCGTAGGCCAGGCCCTCCGGGGTGGCGCGCACGCTGCGCACGCGCGGGTTGCCGACCCAGCCATGGTCGGCGCCGCGGAAGTCAAGAATCATCACCGGCTCGGCCGCCGTGGCCAGGATCGTGACGGCGAGCGCCGTAATCAGCAGAGAAGCGCACCGAGTCGTCATGGGGCAGGGGTCCTTCAACGGTTCCCGGTCGCGGCGCCGTCAGGGCGGCCCCAGGCGCCGGAGTGCGGCACCCGGAAGGCCGCGCCGGGGCTGAGGACATAGCGCCAGCCGGCCGCGTAGTTCTGGGGGTCAACATAGTCCTCGATGGCAGAGAACGGCCCCAGGCCAAGGGTGCGAGAGTCGATGACGCGCTCGATGCGGTAGCTGCCATCGGCGACGCCGGCGGTCTCGACATGGACGACCCGGCCGACGAGGTCGCAACGGCTCAGGTCGGCGTCGCTGTCGACGGCCAGGCGCAGGTCGGTCGGGTCGCTGTCGTCCACGGCCGCGACCCGGCCGGTCACCGCCGCGGGGAGGTCGATTCCGGCCGCCGCAGCGCGCAGGACTCGGCCGTCGAAGAGCCGGGCCCAGAGCGGGCCGCGGTCATCACGGCGGAGGACCGCGACACGGCCATCCATCGCGACACCGGCGGCCTCGAGGCGGCCGGGGTGCTCTCGGATCAGCACCACGTCCTCACGGCCGTCCGCGAGGACGACCAGGACGGCCGCGCTGGCATCGTCGGCCGTCATCGTCGACTCCAGCAGCCGCACTGACTGGATGAAGGGCCGGTCGCCGAAGGGCTCCAGGACGCTGACGAACTGGCTGGTGAGGTCCTCGCCGCGGCGCGTGCGCAGGCTGTACCGCAGGCTCGGCGGTGACTTGGCGAAGGCCGGCACCGGGCCGTCGGCCAGGGCCAGCTCGTCGAGGGCGGTGAGGTTATGCAGGCGCAGATGCGTCGCGCCGGCGGCGCGGTCGGGGAGGAAGGGGTCGGCGATCGGCCAGGTGACCGTGCCGGCCGCGACCGGACTGCTGCGGCTGACGCGGGTCAGGAACTGGAAGCCGGCGCCGCGGTAGCCGTGGGCGTAGGGGCCGTCATAGAAGGTCCCGTAGGGTATCTCCGCGCCGGCGTAGGTGCCGCCCGCCTGGTCGGCCATGGCCGCGCCCTCGACCACGGCCTCCGGGCCGCCGCCATTCTGCACCAGGCAGTGCGCCGCGCCGCCGCGGACCCAGAACACATCGACGACGTAGCTGCTGTCGTCGTCGACGTCGACCATGCAGAGGAGCCGCCGGAAGGTCCTCACCCCGGGGTAGAGCCCGCTCCCGAGGCCGTCGGCATCGACCACCCGCACGGGGCGCTCCGAGGCCAGGAGCCTGAGGCGGCCGATGGCGGCCGACGTCGTGTCGGCGTCCATGCTCCGGCCATCCACCACGACGGTGTTGTGACTCGCGGTCCGGGAGACCCAGCCGACACGCAGGGGATTGAGGGCCTTGATCGCCGGGTTGCCGAGGTCGGGCGCGACGATGGACTGGCGGTCGTAGAGGGTGAGGCTGAGGCGGTCGGCGTGGCCGTGGCCGGCCATGCGGCCGTAGTAGAGCGTCGCTGCGCGTCCGCGCCCGCCCGTGCCGGTGTGGAGGATGGCGCCGCCGTGGCCGCCCAGGAGCAGGCACTCCGGCGGCGCCGGCGCCCGCGCGGCCGCCGAGAGGATCTCGTCACGCAGGGCCTCCGGGTCGGCGGCATAGGGGTCGAGGCGGATGGCGTCTTCCTTGAGGAGGTTGGCATAGAGGACTTCCTTGGCGACCAGCGGATCGCGGTAGGCAAGGTAGGCGCCCAGGGCGGCCTCCGGACGGAGGCGCAACCCGAAGGGATTCGTGCGCATGGCCTGGCCGTCATCGGCCCAGTGCGGCGCGTAGGCCTCGCAGGCGCGGACCCGCGAGGGCAGAGTGAAGTAGGCGCGGAACTTCGGGAAATCGCGGTAGAGGTCGTGGCGGTCGTAGGGGGTGTAACGCCGCAGCATCTCGGCCAGGCGGCTGAACTGGTCGCCTGGTATCATGCAGTAGCCGAGCGAGGCCTCGTGGCTGGCGCCGTCGCGGCTGAGGAGTTCCTGCATGACATACGGGACCCCGCCGCCCTCGGGCGTGAACAGCCAATCCAGCCAGCGCGGCGTCCACTCGGGGTGGTCCAGGGCCATCGCGGCCGCCGCCATCGCCGTCTGGTGCATGCCGGCGTTGCCCCGGACGCGGCCGTCGAGCACGCCGCGGATGCCCTCCATAATCAGCCGCCGCTGGATCATCGTCGCCAGGTCCCTCGACGTCGATACCGCGCCGCGGTCGGGGGTGCCGGGCTGCGCCGCGACGAACGCGGCCAGGGCCGCGTCCTCGACGAGGGCGTCGAAGACCTGGTCGTAGGCGGTCGCCAGGTCGGTGATCGTGAAGCACTCCCAGATGCAGCCCTGGATGCGACCCAGGCCGGAGCCGCCGGTCGAGGCCTCCATATCCCAGTCGCGCGCGTGGGGCGTGTAGTCCATCTCCGGGTAGAGGTCGGCGGTGCGTGCCAGGAGCACCCCGGCGGCGTGGGCCGCGGCGGGGTCGTCGGTGAGGGTATAGAGCTCCGCCAGCTCGGCCGTGGCGCGCAGGGCCTGCTCCCAGATGACAAAGGCACAGCGCGCCGCGAAGAACCAGCGCTGGTCGCCCTGGTGCACGCCGGTGCCATCGTCGGCCCAGCGTGCCTCAGCCCCCGCCCGCGGCTGCAGGAAACGCGGATCGCCGGTGCCCAGGCGGAAGCGGCCCGTGGCATCGAGCGAGCTGCGGTAGTAGGAAGCGAAGTCGTTGGATGGGAAGGCGGTGCGGCAGGATGGGCAGGAGACACTCCAGGGACTCTCCCAGATGGCGACTCTCCAGCCGTTGTAGACGATCGGTGCGGCGCAGGCCGGACAGCCGGCGCCGGTGCGGTGCACGAAGAAGTCCCGTGGCATCTCCTGGCTCGGCAGGAGGTCCCAGAGGGCCTTGTCCGTCGCCTTCAGCCAGGGCGCCAGGCGGCCCTGAAGCTCGCTCACGCGCGCCTTGGCCCAGCCATAGCGTCCGGCGTTCATCGCCGCGTTCCGACGCATGGCGGCGGTGACCAGGCGGCTGTGCTCTTTGCGCAGGTCAGCCGCGAGGAAGGCCGCCATGTC
>JAGVUW010000689.1 GCA_019136035.1 Verrucomicrobiota bacterium
CATCGCTGCGGCGGCTACGCGCAGAGCCCCCACGCCAACGGCCGGCCCGCCGTGCGGCGGAAGCCGCGCGTGAGCCGCAGAGGCGTCTTCGTGGTGAGGGCGAGGGCCACCCGGGGTACTCCTGCGCAAGGCGCTGACCACCATGGTCTGGCGCAACAGCCCTTAGTATAATGCGCCGACGCCGCGGCTCAAGGGCAGGCCTGCCCACGGGGCATACGGGGGAAGAGGGGAGAACCACGGATGGACGCGGATGGACACGAATGGGGGAGGAGGGAGGGAAGGAAGGACTACAGGACGACGGGACAACCGACTACCGACCACGGACTACCGACCTCTGACCTCTGACCTCGGGGAGAGGGAACGCCCAACGCTGAACGCTCAACGCCCAACGCTCAAGGGCGGAGGGGAAGAGAACCACGGATGGACGCGGATGGACGCGGATGGCAGGAGGGGCAGCGGGGAGCGGCGACCATGGTCCCCTGCGCCCCCTTGGTCCCCTTGGCCCTGTGTCCCCCATGCCTCCCCACGATGCACGGGCGCCGGGGAACGGCGCCCTGAGGGAGCCGAGCCGACGCTCGGCGGTCCCAGGGAAAGCGGAGGCGGCGCAGTGGCAGGCACACAGGCGAGACGCCTGTGCCACTCTGCGGGAGCGCGGGAACGTGGCCCAGGCGTCTCGCCTGGGGCTTTGGGCCGCCGCAGACCGGAGCGGGAAGCCATGTGCAGGCATGCGCATGCCACATCCAACCGGAGTCCGGGAGTCCGGAGTACCACCGGCGCACCGTCTACTGACGCACCGACGCACGGGCGTACGCGCCCTCTTCCCCTTTCCCTCTCCCCCCTGCGTACCTCCGCGTCATCATGCGGTAGCATCCCCCTCCCCTCTTCCGTACCGTGTCTTCCGTGCCTTTCGCGGTTAGCTCCCCTCCCTCTCCCATTCGCCCAATCCGCCCCATTCGCGGTTACGCTCTCCCGGCTCCCTTACAGGTAGTGGATGCGGTGGGCGTTGGCCTTCATGAGGCGGGCGTTGTAGGCGTCGCCGCCGTCGACATTGGCGCTCATGAACACCGGCGGCTCGCAGCCGCGGGCGACGAGGCGGGCGACGGTCTCGGCGACGAGGGCATTGGCGATGGCGCAGCCGGTCACCGACGACAGCGGCCCGACCGGCTGGGGGAAGCCGTCGACGGCGACCGCTGCGTCGCCGTAGGGCGCGGCGTTGTCGATAACGACGTCGCAGGCATCGATGAGCTTCTTCCCGGCGGCATGGCGGCTGGAGACCCGGCGGGTGTAGTCCAGGGCGGTGATGCCGATGACGCGGGCGCCGGCAGCGCGGGCGGCCAGGGCGAGGTCGATCGGCACCGCGTTGCGGCCTGAGGTTGAGGCCACGATGACCACATCGCCGGCAGCGATCGGGACCTGCGCCAGGAGGGCCGTTCCCAGGCCGGAGAGGCGCTCGAGCTGCGAGGTGGCCGGCACCGGCCGCACGGCGAGGTTCATGCCCTGCGGGTAGATCGGGTTGACCAGCATCAGGCCGCCGGTGCGGTAAACCAGCTCTTCGGCGATCATGAAGGAATGCGTGGCGCCGAAGGCGTAGAGGGCCTTGCCGTCGACGATGGCGTCGACCATCAGCCCGGCAGCGGCCTCCAAGGCGCCGGACTGCGTCTCGGCGACCTGCTGCAGCGCGGCGATGGCGCGATCGAAGTAGGCGCGTGCGCTCATGGCTCAGTACCCCTTCTCGTTGTAGCGCTTGCGGTTCTCGTCGTTGAAGGCCGTGCCGCCCTCGCTGTTGAGGCTGCGGTAGACGCTGGCGGGCGTGCCGGCGGCGGCCATCATCTCCATGACCGTGCCCCAGAGCATCCAGCCGGCCGTGAGCATGCCGAGTCCGGAGAGGGGTATGAGCGGGATGTCGTAGCCGGGGACCTCGACGCCGGCATCGCCGTAGGGCGCGCCGCAGTCGATGACCATCTCGGCGGCCTCGAAGAGGCGTTTGCCGGTGGGGTGCAGCGAGGCAACCTTCACGGTGTAGGCCATGGAGGTGAAGGCGATGACGTGGATGCCGCGTTCGCGGCAGGCCAGGGCCAGCTCGATGGGGGCGCGGTTGCGGCCGGAGACCGAGGCGACGAGCATGACATCGCCGGCGCGCAGGCCGCTGTGGTCGAGGGCGGCGCGGACACGGCGGAGGTCGGCGTCGGGGTCGGCCGGGTGGGCTTTGCGGCGGCACTCGGGAACCGGGCTGTTGACCGTGAAGGCGTAGGTGAACGGCTGCACCGCGAAGAGCCCGCCGGCACGGCCGATGAAGTCGCCCTGGGTGCCGTGGCCGATCTCGGAGCAGTGCACGGTGCCGCCGTTCTGGAGGGCCTTGACGACGGCCTTGGCCGCGGCGGTGATGGCGTCGCGCTGCGTGGTCTCGAGGAAGGCGATGACCTCGCGAGCGGCCTTGGTGTAACGCGGGATGACGTCCATGGGATCTCCTTGGGGTTCAGGACTTCTCGCCAGTGGTGGCGCCGGCAGCGCCGGCAGCAGCCGGCGGTGGCAGAGCGATCTGTCGAAGGGCCTCGATGGCCGGTCCGGCCGACGCCCCGAGGGCCTGACGCAGGCCGAGCGTGGCCAGGCCGACCACCGGGGGCTGCCGGGGCCGGCATGGCCGCAGGCGCGGCGCCATCGCCGCGATGTGGCCGACGAGGGTCTGCCAGTAGAGGTCGGAACAGCGGATGAGGCTACCGGTGCCGACCACCGTCAGGTCGGCGGAGGCGAGGTCCATAACCGCGACCAGATCGCGGAAGGTCTCCGCCAGGCCCCCGGCGGCCTCGACGAGGATCGACCGCGCCACGGCGTCGCCGCGCTCGGCCTCATCGTTGACCAGATGCGCCAGGGCGGCGACGACCGAGCGGTCCTTGCCGAAGAGATCGAGGCCGATGAGGCCCAGCGGCGCCGCCACGCCGAAGCGCTCCAGGATGCGCTCGCGCAGGATGGTGCGATGGCGTGGGTGCCAGTCGGAACGCACCACCGCGTTCAGCGCCAGCCGCCCGACGTGGTAGCCGCCGCCGAAGTCGCCGAGGAGCGGCCCGAAGCCGTCCAGGTGGCAGGTGCGGCCGTCGGCGAGGCGGGCGTGGGCAAAGGCGCCCGTGCCGGCGAGCAGGACACAGCCGACCTCGAGCCCGACCTGGGCCAGGGCCGTGCCGGGCTCGGTCCAGGGGACCTTCTCGCAACGTCGCGGGCGGGTGCCATCGGCGCCGGCCCAGTCGGCGTCGCTCGACACGCCGACCAGGTACAGCGTGCCGAAATCAGCGGTGACGAGGGCCTGCGCGACGGCCGCGGCCATGGCCTTGGGCGTCCGGCCGCCGAGGCCCGGCCGGCGACAGGTGCCGTGGCCCAGGAGCCGCCCGGTGAGGTCGATCAGTATCGCGTCGCACTTCGAACCGCCGGCATCCACCGCAAGGATCGCATCTGACATGGGCGCCACGAGCCTTTCCAGGAGGGAGCTTCGCGCACGGCGCCTACCATAGCCGTCGCCGCCGCCGACTCCAGTCGCCGGAGCCACTCGGGAGAGTGGCGGTCCCGGGGGGGGCCGGAGCCGCAGACCAGGGCGGGAGCCATGCGCAGGGATGCGCATGCCACATCCCCTCCGGCGACCCGTCGTCGCCGGAGGAGTCCGGAGTCCGGAGTCCCACCGACGCACCGTCTACCGACGCACCGACTTGCGGGCGTACGCGCCCTCTTCCTCCCTCTCCCCCTCTGCGGTAGCCCCCCTCTTCCCTTTCGTGCCTTTCGTGCCGTTCTGTGGTTAACTCCCCTCCCCCTCTGCGTTCCTCCGCGTCCTCTGCGGTAGAATCCCCTCCCCTCTTCTGTTCGTGCCTTTCGTGCCTTTCGTGGTTGACTCCTCCCTCTCCCCCTCTGCGTTCCTCCGCGTCCTCTGCGGTGGCATCCCCTCCCCGGCGCGGCTGGGGACAGCCGCCACCACCCGATAGAGCGTCACGCGCTGGTCTGGCCGATCACGGCCAGGTGACGCTGGCCGTCGAGAGCGAGGTTCACCAGGAGGCTCTTCAGCGAGGGCCGCTGTACGGTGGCGGCCACCTTGCGGTAAAAGTCGATCAT
>JAGVUW010000402.1 GCA_019136035.1 Verrucomicrobiota bacterium
TAGCGCAGGATGCGCTCGACGCCCTTGCGGGTGTGGATCGCGGTCTGGACGCTGACCTCGTCGGGGGTGTTGACGCGGAAGTGCCCGCCGGTGGCGGTGTACTCGCCCTCGGAGTTCTCGCGCACGACCATGAGGTCAATGTCACCGGGGCCCTTGCCTGCCAGGGGCGTGGTGGCGCCCTCGAGCAGGGTGGCCGGCCGCAGGCAGACGTACTGGTCGAAGGCCTGGCGCATGCGGATCAGGGGCACCAGGCAGATGTGATCGGGCACTACGCTCGGCATACCCAGGGCGCCGAGGAAGACGGCGTCGAACGGCCGCAGGATGTCGAGGAAATCCGCTGGCGCCACGTGGCCGCCGTGCGAGGTCGACCAGGCGCTGCCCCACGGCAGCTCGGTCGTCTTCAAACGGAAACCGCAGCGCGCCTCAACGGCACGCAGGGCCCTAAGGGCTTCTGTCGTCACCTCGATACCGATGCCGTCGCCGGCATAGACTGCAATGCGATACTCTCTCATGGAGTGGCTCCTCGTATCCGAATTGTCACAGACCTCGCACCGGGCGCGGCGCCCGCCGCGCCCGGCGTCGACGGCGACCGCGCCAGCCACATGCCATTGGCGGCGCCCGCCGCACCGGCGGTCCGACAACGGCCGGACCCCGGCGCGACCGGCAGGCCGGTTCTGGACTCCGGCCAACGCAGGAATGTAGCTTCAGGGCGCCCTCACCGCAACAGCCGTATCGGCGCTCCGGCCGGCTGCGGCAGCAACCCCAGGATAGAGACACCGGAAAGGCTCGGGGCGGGCTCTGCACGCAGTCCGAGGAGACCGCGGCTTCGCGCGCCGTGGTCAGGACTTTGCCAAGGGCGCACGCTACGCCGCGGATGGTCGTACGGGCGTGCGCCGCGGACACCGTCGGGCCGGCGCGTCCGCCCGTCCCCGCGGCGCCGCCCCGCGGCGGCATTGACAGGGCGCCGTCTTTCGTGCATACTTTAGGGCGTCGGCATCGCGGTACCATGCCGGGGGTCTGAGGTCATCATGTTCACGGTGTTCTGGCTGGACGATGAGGGTGCCCACCAGGCGCGTCTGGAGGCGCTGGCCTACAGCATCGGTCGCGCTCCGGAGGCGACGCTGCGGCTTGCCGACCGCAGCGTCTCGCGCCGCCACGCGGCCCTGAGCGAGGAGTCCGGCCGGTGGGTCCTGCGGGATCTCGACAGCCAGAATGGCCTGCGCGTCGGCGGCCTGGCTGTGCGCGAGCACGTGGTGCGCGATGGTGATACGGTCGTGCTCGGCGATGTCAGCCTGCGGTTTGTGCAGGCCGTCCAGGACTCGATTTACCTCAACGAGACCACGAACAGCCCGGCGGCGTCGCCTCAGGCCGAGCTGTCGCCGGGGAGCATCATCCTGCCGGCGGCGGCGGTGGCCGGGAGCGGCGGCGCGCCGTCGTCGATGCCGTCACGCGGGGCCTTCGCGAGCGAGATGGCCGGGGCGCTGGGCAGCCTGACGGCAGTGGCGAAGGACCTCATCGAGGCCGACTCGGTCGAGAGGCTCTTCGACCGCATCCTTACCCTCATCCTCGAGCACACGCCCGCCGAAAATGTCTTTCTGCTGCTTCACGAGCCCGAAATCAACCAGCTCGTGCCCAAGGCCATGCGCAGCCGCGACGGCGGCGAGCCGACGTCGGCGATCAGCCGTGACATCGCCCTGCGGGTCTTCGCGCAGCGCGAGTCGATCCTGACGCTGGACGCGCTCGACGACCCGCGTTTCCAGAGCGAGAGCATCATCAGCCAGAACATCCGCTCGGTGATGTGCGTGCCGCTGCTCACCCGCGACAGCACGCTGGGCGTCGTCTTCGTGGACTCCACCACCCGGCGGGTGGCGCTCTACGAGTACCACCTGCACTTCCTGACCCTGATCGGGAACATCGCCGCGGTGGCCATCGAGCAGGCGCGCCTGCGTCAGAAGGTGGAACGCGAGCATGCCATCCGCGAGCGCCTGACGCGCTACCAGTCCCCGAACCTGGTGGAGCGTCTTCTGGCCGAGTCCAGCCCGGGCCTGTCGCTGGCGCCGATGGAGCGCTCGGTGTCGGTCCTGTTCGCCGACATCGTCAGCTTCTCGACGCGGGCCGAACGCATGGTCCCCGCGGAAGTGGCCCTGCTGCTGAACAGCGTCTTCTCGGAGCTGGTCGATGCTATCTTCGCGCACGAGGGCACTCTCGACAAGTTCCTCGGCGACGGTATCATGGCCGTCTTCGGGGCTCCGAACGACCTTCCCGACCACGCCCAGCGGGCGGTGTCCTGCGCGCTGGCCATGCAGCGTCTCCTGGCAGCACGCAACGCGCGTCGCCAGGATGCCGAGCCCATCCGTCTGCGCATCGGCATCAACAGCGGTGCCGCGGTGGCTGGCGACATCGGCTCCGACCGGCGCGTCGAGTACACCGTCATCGGCAACACCGTGAATGTCGCTGCGCGCCTGCAGGCCTTCGTGGCTCAGCCCGGCGATGTGGTCATCGGACCGGCCACCCGGGAGGCCCTCGGCGACAGTCCCCCGACGGAAGCCCTCGGCCCCCAGACGCTCAAGGGCATTCGTGATGCGGTGCTCGCCTTCCGCGTCCTCGGCGGTGCGTCTGACCCAGGCAACGCTGCCGTGCCGCCACCGGATCAGCGTGATGCCGATCCGGCAGCGAGACCGTGACCGCGGCCGCGGCGCTGCTGGGGCCTCTGCGGCCGCGGGTGTTGCGGTCCGCGCGTGACGCCGGAGTGCTCCCTTTCCCCCTGCCGGGACGCTCGAAAAACCGACGTTGAGCCAGCCCTCTTCCCTCCTGTCCAAGGCCTTGCATACCTCTGGGGTTCAGGGTATCTGTACCATGTCCTTCGCGGCAGGTGCGGTTGCTTTGCGAAAGGCCTCCGATGCTGTTCGTCTTCGAGTGTCCGACCTGCGGGGCGCGAATCGAGGCCGACGCCAGTGTGAGCGGCCGACAGGCGCATTGCCCGCAGTGCCAGGGCATGGTGGCGGTGCCGGAGTCGCGCGTCAGTTGCGGGACCACCCTGGGCGGCTTCCGCCTTGAGCGCCGTCTGGGCAAGGGTGGCATGGGCGAGGTCTTCCTCGCGACGCAGCTTTCGGTGGACCGCCAGGTCGCGGTGAAAGTCCTGCCGCCGAGCTTTGCCGCCGACCGTGAGGCGGTGGCGCGTTTTCTGCACGAAGGCCGCCTGGCGGCCCGCCTGGACCACGCCACCATCGTGACCGTCTACGAGGCCGGCGAGGACGGTGGCAACTACTACCTGGCGATGGCCTACGTCGAGGGCGAGTCGCTCGACCAGCGTCTCAAGCGCGATGGAGCCCTGCCGGAGCGCGAGGCCCTTGCCATCGTCCGGGCCATCGCCGAGGCGCTGTGCTATGCCTGGGATGAGTTCCAGCTCCTGCACCGCGATCTGAAGCCGGCCAATATCATGCTGGACCGTCGCGGGCGCGTCTTCCTCATGGATCTGGGCCTGGCCAAGAGCCTTGGGGAAGAGACCGGCATGACGATGTCGGGCGCGATCCTGGGCACGCCCCACTACATGAGCCCGGAACAGGCTGTGGGCTCGTCGCAGCTCAGCGTGCAGACCGACATCTACGCCCTCGGCGCGACGCTGTACCACCTCGTGGTCGGGTCGCCGCCGTTCTCCGGCGACAGCACCCTGAAAGTCCTCAACCAGCATGTTCACGAGGCCCTGCCGCCGCCGCGCTCGCGCAACCCGCAGGTGAGCGAAGCCTGCAGCGCTCTGATCGGCGTGATGATGGCGAAGGCGCCGCGCGACCGCTACCCCGGCTGGCGCGAGCTGATCGCTGATACCGACCGGGTGCTTTCCGGCACCGCGCCGGCGGCGCCGGTGCCCGCGGGCGCCGGTGGCTCGGGTATGACGCGCACGGCCGAGCTGGCCCGGCAGGCCCAGGCAGCCCTGGCCCGCCAGCACCAGGCCGAGGCACTGTCGCGGTCCGGCGCCGCTTCCCGCAGCGGCACCGCCTCCCGCAGCGCCGCGGCGCACCCCAGCGGCACCGCCTCCCGCAGCGGCACTGCGGCTGCCGCCGGCGCGGCGGCGCTGTGGAGGCGCCTCCGG
>JAGVUW010000574.1 GCA_019136035.1 Verrucomicrobiota bacterium
CGTGGCGGTGCCGCCGGGCTGCGTCACCAGCTTCATGGCCGCGGTGATCTGGGCGGCGGTCTCGGGGCGAATGACGCGGCCCTTGGCCACCGGCAGCGAGTAGCGCTCCTCGCCGGTCTTCGGGTCGCGGATGTGGTCGATGATGTAAGGCTGCATCATCACCCCGTCGTTGGCCAGCGCCAGGTAGCTCTGGGCCATCTGCAGGGGCGTAACCAGGATGCCCTGGCCGATCGGGAAGCGCGTCACCGAGAGGGTATCCCACTGCGGCAGATCGCGGAAGATGCCCGTCGCCTCGCTGGGGAAGAGCACCGGGGCGCCCTCGCCGAATTCGCGGAAGCCGAGCCCGGTGGCCTGGCCGAAGCCGAATCGGCTCAGGACCTGGTAGAGCCGGCGGTCGCCCATCGCCAGGGCGATCTTGGCGGTGCCGATGTTCGACGACTTCTGGATGATCTCGCTGACCGTCATGTTCTCGTAGCGGTGGCCGCTGTCGCGCAGGGGCCGCCCGCCGTAGAACCAGCAGCCGCGCTCGCAGTAGAAGCGGCTGTTGAGGCTGACGACGCCGTAGTCGATGGCCCCGGCCACGGCCACGCTCTTCATGATCGAGCCGGGCTCGAAGCCGTGCGTCAGGATGGCATTCTGCCAGTTGGCCGGGTCGCGCATGGTCGAGCGGTCGTTCGGGTCGAAACTCGGGTTCTGCGCCCAGGCCATGATCGCGCCGGTGCGCGGGTCGAGCATGAGGGCATAGGCCGCCTTCGGACCGAAGGCCTCGGCCATGACGGCCAGTTCCTCCTCGACGATCTGCTGGATCGGCTCCTGGATGGTCAGGTAGATATCCCAGCCGTCGCGCGCCGCCAGCTCCCTGTAGATGCCGGCCTCGAGGCGCCGGCCGCGGCGGTCGCGCTCAAAGACAGCCCGGCCCGACGACGGGCGCAGGTGGGCATTCATGAGCTGCTCGATGCCGCTGACGCCCTTGCCCTCGTCATCCAGGAAGCCGAGGAGGTTGGCCATCAACGCCCGCTTCGGGTAGAAGCGCCGGTAGGAGTCCACCACGCGCAGGCCGGTCAGCTCGTACTTCTGCAGCGCCTCGGCGACGCGGATGTCGACCTGACGGGCGACGACGACCTCGACCGGGCGGTCGCCGGCCACGTCGGCGCGGGCACAGCGCGTGCGCAGGACGCGCAGATCCACGCCGAGGACCTCGGAGAGGATCTGCAGCACCTCCTCGCGCGGGGCGTTGAAGCGCCGCGGCTCGGCAAAGACGTCACGGCAGGCCAGATTGCCGGCCAGCGGGTTGCCGATGGCGTCGTAGATGCCGCCGCGCTGGCCGAGGTTCGTCCGGCTGGTCAGGCACTTGGTCTGCGCCTTGCCGCGCAGCTCGGCGTGCCGCGTCACCTGCAGGCGGTAGAGGTGCCGTGCCAGGAGGCCGTAGCCGACGAACAGCATGGCAAAGACCAACGCCAACCGAGTCAGCCAGTGAACGCGTTTCATGATGCTGCACTGTTCCTGCTGCGGTTAACGATCGGCGACCATCACTGCCGGCGGCGCCGCCGACAGGCCCCGTGCCTGGCTGACCGAGGCGCCGTCGCGGACGCGGATGACCTGTCCGCGTGCCGGCATCTGCAGCCCCAGTCCCAGGCGCTCGACCTGGCTGAAGATCCGGGCGCCATTGCGGAACATCTCGACCTCGAGCTCGAGGTTGGTCTGCTCTTTGGTGCGCAGGGCGTAGGTCCGGCGCATCTCGGTGAGTTCGCGGCGCAGGGCCACCTGGTCGCTGGTCAGCTTGACGTAGCCCAGGCCGAGCAGGAAGGCCGGCAGCACCACCACCAGGAGGATGTGGCCCACGACGCCGAGACCACGCGACTCGGGGAGGTCCTCAACACGAACTCGCTTGTATACCGCCGGCCGTTTGCGCACCATCGTCACCCTTCCTCTTCAGACTCTCCGAAAACCTGTCAGCGGGGCTGCCCGGCCGGCCGCGGGGCGGCCTCGGGCAGGCGTTCGGCAACCCGCAGCCGGGCCGAGCCGGCGCGGGGGTTGTTCTGCACTTCCTCGGCTGTCGCCTCGATGGGCTTGCGGTTCAGCGGCCGCAGCCGCGCCACTTTGCCGCAGATGCACACCGGACAGCCCGGCGGACAGACACAGGTCAGGGCCTCGTGGCGCATGAACTGCTTGACGATACGATCCTCGAGCGAGTGGAAGGCGATGACCGCCAGCCGGCCGCCCGGGGCCAGAAGGTCGAGGCTCGCCTCAAGCACCCGCTCGAGCTGCCCCAGCTCGTCATTGACGGCCAGGCGCAGCGCCTGGAAGCACCGCGTCGCCGGCGGCAGGCCGCGCTGGCCATGCCGGCCGACCACCGCGTTGATCAGCTCGGCCAGCTCGCCCGTCCGCGACCACGGACGCTCCTCACGGCGCGCTACCACCGCGCGCGCCACCAGACGCGCCTTCGGCTCTTCGCCGAACTCGCGGAAGACCCGCGCCAGATCGGCCTCGGACCAGGTGTTGACCACCTCCGAGGCGGTCAGGCGCTGGCGGCGGTCCATACGCATGTCCAGCGGGCCGTCCTGGCGGAAGGAGAATCCCCGCGACGCGGTGTCGATCTGCGGCGACGAGACGCCGATGTCCAGCAGAATCGCGTCGACCCGGTCCCAGCCAAGGCCGTGCACCGCCTCGGCCATCTCGGCGAAGGCATGGCGCTGCAGATGCACCCGCGGACCGAACTCCGCGAGCGCCACCGCCGCCGCCGCCAGGGCGTCGGCGTCGCGGTCCAGGCCCAGCAACTCGGCCTCGGGAAGCCGGCGCAGCAAGGCCCCGGCATGGCCGCCAAAGCCGACCGTGCCGTCGACCACCCGCCGGACCGACGGCCCGGCGAGGTGCTCCAGCACCTCCTTCACAAGAACAGGTTGGTGACTCACGGTCATCCCTGCGACGGTACTCCCATGGCATCCCGAAACGCCTGACCCAGACGGTCCGGCCGCGCCGCCGCCGCCGGAATCACACGGCTGGCCTCGGCGCCGCCCTGACGGCGCGCCTCCCAGACCTCCGGCGACCACAGGGTGATGCTGAAGGCCGTGCCGACCATCAGCACCCGGTCGGTGATCCCGGCATGCGCCATCAGCGACGGCGTCAGGGCAAAACGCCCCTGCTTGTCCACCACCACCTCCGACGAGGCCCCTGCCAACGACCCCAATGCAATCACCGCCAGTGGATTGGCGAGAAGCTCCTCTTCCAGACGCGGCGCCAGCTTGTCAAACAGCGCCCGCGGCATCATATGAATGCAGGGCTGCTCGTGCGGCACCAACATGAAGGCGCGGTCGCTGTCACTGGCACCACGCCAGGCCGCCGGCAGGGCAACGCGACGCTGGGCGTCCACCCCGTAGGAGTGCTCCCCTGTGTAATACCGGCGCGACTGTGACACACTCGCCATCTTCCCAGCATCATCCTAACTAGTTCAGATCTCATCCTGAACTACTCCTACACATACCATGCGCCACTCCTGAATGCAACCACTGCTGCCGCGAATGCCCCCGCAAAAAGAGGTGACGCGCCGGACCTGCCGCGCGGCTGTGCGACGCCGCGCGTCGGGTTGTCAGCGCAGAGGAAGCAGAGAACGCCGAGATGGGGACGGCGATGAGCCGGCGCCCGGGGCGCCGGGACATGCGCAGGGATGCGCATGCCACCTCCCGGCTGACGAAGGCGGCTCCTTCAAGGCGCCGGGCCGCAGGCCCGCAGTGGAAGCGGCGCGCGCGCGATCACTCGCCGCGCCCTATGCCGGCGCCTGGGCGCCGGAACATGCGCAGGGATGCGCATGCCACCTCCCGGCGGGGTAAAGGCGGCCCTCTCAGGGCGTCAGACACGCAGGTCCGCGGGGGGGGACGTCGCGGCGGGGTCGCCCCGCCGCGCTTGATGCCGGCGCTCCCGCGGGCTGGTGGCGGCGCTGCAGTCCCCGGAGGTCGCGTCCGTGTCCGTCTGTGTTTGTCCGTGCCCGTCCGTGTCCCGAGCCGGAAGGCCGCGGGGCCGCGGGGGGGGGACGTCGCGGCGGGGTCGCCCCGCCGCGCTCGATGCCGGCGCTCCCGCGGGCTGGTGG
>JAGVUW010000014.1 GCA_019136035.1 Verrucomicrobiota bacterium
GGGCGCCTCGGTGAGCCGCCTCGGCGCCTCACCGTCCGGGGAGGTCCAGCCGGGCCTGCGCGAAGGCGCCACGCCGCGAGGTCACGGTCACCGCGACCGGCGTCCCCGGCTGGGCGCGGATCACCCACTCCAGGCGGGCGTTGCCGCCATGGGCGGCGAGGTGCCCGAGGCGCTGGTTCAGCCGGCCGGTGACGCAGGCGACGTCGCCGGCCAGCTCGACCGTCGGGTCGTCGCCCTGGAATGCCTCGCGGCCCTGTTCGGTCAGGCAGGTCGGCAGCGCGCCCATATTGGCGACCTGGGCCTTCAGATGGAACAGGCCCTCGCCCAAGGGCTCCGCCGTCAGGGCCGTGATCTGCAGCCGCGACCGGCACTGAGCGAACTCGAGGAGGAACCGGGTGCCCTTGTCGCAGGCGGCCTCCATGTCCTTCTTGAGCGGCGGGTTGCTCCATGGCACGGTGTTCCAGCCGCCGATCTCGACTCGGCCCAGTTGCGGATGGTCGAACGGCGTCCAGTCGGTGAACAGCCCGATGCCCGGGTCGGCGTCATGCGCGGCGAGGAGGGCCAGGCCGGTCTCTTCGGCATGGGAGTCGCCGAGCTTGAAGTAGTCCTGGGTGGTGAATCCGAGGTAGTTGTAGAACATGCCCATCTCGAAGAGGAGCACCGGAACCCCGAGGCGCTCGTAGAGCCAGTCCTTGGCGCCGCCGGCGGTCTCGGACTGCCGGACGCCGGTGCGGAGTTCCACATACGACGAGAGCAGCGGCCAGCCGGTGACCGCCTCGGCGCGCTTGCCGAGGCGCTCGATGAGCTCGGCGTCGGCGGCATGGCGGGCGCTGCCCTTGATCGTCTGCCGCGGGTAGAACACCGCGGGGTTGCCCGTGTGGAAATCCGCGGCCGCGGCGATGTTCGGATGCGCGAGTGCGAAATCGACCACAGCGCGGGTCTCGGGCTCCGACAGCGGGTAGGCGCCATGCGCCGAGGCCCCCGCCTCCGGCAGCCATGGCGTCGGGCGCCAGTCGGCGGCGGGGAAGTTGCGGTTGAAGTCGCAGTCGGGCTGCGAGCCGCTCACCCGGCCGCCGTCCCAGTCATGGATCAGGCCTTCGTCGGCGAGTTCGTAGAAGGGGCCGCCCTCCGCGTCCTCCGGCCGTCGCGGCACGACCAGGCGGGGGTCCTTCTTCGACAGGCAGTGCCCGCCGGTGAGGCTCGGCCAGCGCATCTTGAGGACCTTGCCGTCGCCGTTGAGGTCGCTGGGGTAGGGCGTGTTCCGCACCCGTGCCTCGATGTGCCGGCTGCGCACCCGCCACCCGCCCGCCAGGATGTGGTCGGCGCCGTCGATGGCGATGCGCGGGATCACGTAGATGACCTGCTCGTCCAGGAGTCTGCGTACCGCCGCGTCGTCCTCGTAGTGCTCGACCAGGTGCGACAGGAAATGCAGGGCCTGGCAGGACCCCGCCAGTTCGACGGCGTGCATGTTGGCTATGACCAGGAGTCCGGGGCGGAAGGCGAGCGGTGTCGCCGTCGCCCGGTTGGCGGCTTCGAGGCACCACAGGTCGCGCCCGGCGCGGGTCTTGCCGATGGCGGCCATGCGGATGAGGTCGGGCCGGGCCTGCTCGATCCGGCGCAGCTCGGCGGTGAGGGCGTCGTAGGTGTGAAACGCGGCAACACGGGCGATGCTCATGATCTCGGGACTCCCTTCCGTATCCAGTCCAGGCCTTCGGCCTCTCGGTTCTCCGGCCGCTGTCTTCATCAGGTCCTGAATCCGTACAGGCGGCGGCCGCTTACCGTGCCGCCGGCGCCGTCGGGTGGTGGGCCACGCCGGCGAGCTGCCAGCGCAGCCTCGCCCCCGCGATGACGCGCGGCGGCTGGTGCGCTAGACGCACCTGATCGCCATCGATCTCGATGCCGGGGGCCTCCGCCACATGGAGGCGTGCCCCCTCGCCGGTGGGTTCGACGCGGGTGACATTGAAGGCCCGCGTTGTGTCGTCGGCAAAGGTGATGATCAGGACGCCGTGCGGACCGGCGGGAACCTGATCCACGTCGAACCACCCGCCCGAACCGCCGACTCGGGTGCGGTTCACACCGCGCACCTCGCCGGCCCAGCCCCGGGTGCCCCGCAGACGGAAGGCGCCCAAGGCCAGCTCCTCGCCGCCGACCAGATGCGCTTCGGCCACGGCACCGGCCCGCAGGCGAGCCAGGCCCCAGGCGCCGTCCAGTGTCAGCGGTCCATCCGGGGTCTCGAAGCGCAGGGGCGCCCGCGCCTCCGCCTGCGCCATGGCGGCGTAGTCCACGGTGCCATCGGCGTGGCGGATGGTCAGGAGCAGGCCGTCGCCGTGGCGTGTCGCTGTGAGCGCCTGCAGGCGCGGGGTGCCCTGGACCGGCTCGTGAACCGCCGCGAAGACCGTCTCCAGGGGCGCCGTCGCCATGAGTCGCCGGGCCACAATCGTGGGCCGGAGCCCCTCGTTGAGCCGGGCGTCGCTCTCTTCGGCGCGGCGGACGCTCGGCGAGCGCCCGAGGTACAGCTCGAGCGTGGCGCCGGGGGCCGCCAGGAGGGTGCGCGTTCCCATTTCCGGCTGGGCATCCAGACGGAGGTCGAGAGTCGCGGTCTTGACGGCCGCGGCGTGCCGCAGGTCGCGGATGAGGCCGTAGCCCGTCCCGGTGTCCGGGATGTTCTCGCCCTCCGGCTCGACGAAGGCCACACCGTCTGGCAGGAGTGTCCCGCCGAATGGCTCCGTCGCCAGGCCATCCAGCGTGGCCGTCGAGTCCGCGTCGGCGCTGCCGTGCAGGAGGTAGTCGTGCTGCCGGCCACCGGCCACGTGGAACACATCGATGAGGTAGGCGTCGCGGCTGTCGCGGCCGACCATGGCCAGCGTGCGTCGGAAGACGCTGGCCAGGCCCTGGTAGGCGTGGAGATTCTCGGCCGAGGCCAGTTGGATGCCCGGGGTGTCGGCAACGTACTCGCGCAGCCGACTGCCGAGGTGCTCGGGGTGGCCGCCCGCCATCGGGAGGCCGTCGACCATGACCGTGTTGTGCGACACGGTCGCGCCGGCCCAGACGCCGCGGTAGCGCGTGTGGGTGTAGCCGATGTCCGGCAGGAGCTCGTGCCCGTGGGCGAAGAGCCCGATCGACAGCGTATCCCGCTGTTTGTGCAGGGTGCCGTCGGTGAAGTTCAGCCAGGCCTGCATCTGGTGTTCGCCCGAGCCGCCGCCCAGCACCGCCACGCCCATGCCGGGCAGCATCACCGGCTCGACGCTGTCGCGCGGGCCGCCGTAGCGATTCGAGGACCACGTATCATTGACCGGCAGGAGCCGCCCGTCGGGCAGGCGTGTGGCCATGAGGATCGCCCGCAGACGGTCGTAGAACGGGAAGGCCTCGGCGAGGTTCAGCGTGTCGAATCGGCGCTGGTCGACCGCGTCGAGGTACCCGGGCGGGTCGGAGTAGCCCGCGGCAGCATCATTCCACACACTCAAGGTGCCGAGGAACTGGAGCATGTAGCTGGGCGCGGTGTTCTCGTAGCACCCGTCGTAGAGGAAGGACTGCCCCACACGGCTGTAGCGGCGGAGCGCCTCGTGGACCCAGTCGGGACGCCGCAGGACCAGCGCCGCCAGGAGCTTATGCACCCGGGGCTGATGCGTTGAGCGCTGCCAGTCCGGCATGCCGAGGTTGAAGCGCACCATGCCGCCGATGAGGTCCTCCTCGATCATGTGCGCCGCCTGGCCGCCGGCCATCCCCCCCAGGCCTTCCCAGTCCCGGATGGCGTCGTAGGCGGCGGTGATGGGGATCGAGATGTCCATGATCGCCCACCAGGACCACTTCGAGGAACGGTACGGATACACGCCCGGGATGCTGTTCGCCGTCCACGGCGCGAACCGCGTCGGCGTGAACGGGTATTGCGCGGTCACCACATATCCGGGGTAGACCTCGGCGAAGCGCACCAGGATCTCCGCGGCCCGCCGGGCGCAGTCGTCGTCACCGGTGGCGGCGTAGATCTCGGCGAGGTCGCGGGCCTGGCGTTCGAGCCACTCCTTGGCCCACCAGTCGGCGTGCGCACGGAAGAAGAAGCGCTTCCCGTCGTTGCGCTCATA
>JAGVUW010000769.1 GCA_019136035.1 Verrucomicrobiota bacterium
CGGGCGTCGCGGGGACGAACTGATTGGTGAACACGTTGTTCATGAAGATCGGGCTGATCGCCAGATCGGCCTTGATGTAGTCCATGTTCTCCTCGGGGACGCCGATCGACGTGGTGCTGGTGCGGCCCAGCTTGCGCGGGGCGACGTACTCGGCGACCCACAGCTTGGTGGTGGCTTTGTTGCCGAAGATCTTGATGCCGGCGGCGTCGGCCTGCGCGGCGGTGACGACCTTGGCGATCTTGAACCGCAGCTGGTTGGTGTCCTCGACCAGACCGTAGTAGCGGTAGTTCTTCAGCAGCATGCCGTAGCCCTTGATGAGCTCCTGCGGGTACGCCTGGCGCCACGCCTCGAGCTCGGCCGCGTTGCCCTTGACGTACTTCTCGAAGTCGCGCATCGAGATCGGCAGGCCGAAGACGGGCTTGCCGCTGTCCATGCCGATGCCTCCCGCGGGGGCGCGGACCGACAGGGCGTCATGGGCGAAGTCCAGCACATCGAAGTTCAGCGGCTCGACCTCCTGGTCGACCGGGAACACGATGTGGGGAACCTTGCTGAGAAGGGGAGCTTCCCCGTAGCTGTACGGGTTGTAGTAGAACTGACCCGTGACCGACGCGGACTCTCCGCCGGGAGCCATGATGAAGGCCCGGCCGTTCTGGACGGCGGCGTAGATGTAGTTGTCGCGGTTCCACACCTCCTGGTGCGAGAACGCGAAGTCGATGCCGGACTGCAGGATCCAGGCCAGCTGGGTCTGCGCCTCCTGCGTGAAGCGGAACATGTCCTGGTGAATCGGGTCCGACGCCCAGGCCATGTTCTTGCCGCCCCACTGGAGCTTTTCCCAGCTGTATCCGTACGTGACGGGATCGGGCATGGTATCGGGGTAGGCCTGCCCGTTGAACGAGCCGGTCGCCGACGCGTAGTCAACGACATCGCCCCAGTGCGCGAGGCCGGCGTAGTGGACCAGGCCGCCGCGGAAGATCCGGGTCTCCTTGGACGCGCCGCTGAAGAGCGTGTACGCGCCGCGGGGGATCCGGTCATGCCAGAAGCGGGGCTGCTCGATGCTCGACTTCTGGATGAAAGGGTCGAAGTTCTCCGCGTACTTCGTCATGACCTGGTTGAAGGCCGCGGCTGCCGCGGTCCCGTCGGCAGGCTGGATGACGGGGGAGGTGAGGGTACGACCGCCGGCGACGCCGGAGGTTGCGGTGGTCGCGGCGTTGCGACCGAACGCCACGCCGGTACCGAGACTGTCAGTGCGGGTAAAGGTTGCCATTTTGGTTGCCTCCTTCCGCTGTGCGGAAGTTGCTGGGTTGTCGGGAGAAACAGTGGCCGCATCCAAGGACTGCGTCCGTGTCCCTGCCGGGGCAAGCAGAATAGACCCCTCTGTTCCGCGCCGGGGGCGCGGGGAACTACACCCGGTAACGATGCGAACATACCATAGTGGAATGTCCGCGTCAACAAGATTCGGCCAGGCCTATCTGCGCTGGACGGCCTGGAACGCGCGCACGGCCTGCGCGGCGGCGTTCTCGGCCCTCTCGAGCGGCGAGCTGCCCTGGATGACCGGGACCACGTGCGGCTGCACGGACCCCGGGGTCGCGGCGGGGTCGTAGGCCCCGACCGGAAGCTCGGACACGGCCCTGCGGGACACCACGCCGGCCTCCAGCTGCTTGATGCGGTCCGCCTGCAGCTTGATGACCTGGTACAAAGTGGGCGCCGCGAAGCCGTCGGCGGCCTTGCGCACGAGATCGCTCTGCGTGGCGTTCTGGACGAACCCGGCGAACGCGTCGCGGTACTGCTTGGAGGCGGCCTTGGACTCGGGCGTGCCGATGTCGCGGTAGACGAAGCACCCGGATCCGGCGGCCTCCTCCACGGACTTCTCCGCCAGCGTCTGACGCTGCCGGATGGCCTCCTGCGTCATGTTCTGCGTCTCCTCGATCTTCAGCGCCGCCATGGACTTCTTCCACTCCTGCAGCGCGGCCTGGCGCTCCGTGGAGATGCCCTGGACATCCTGCCAGGCGCTCATGACCATGCCGGCGATGGCGGGGCTGACCTTCGACAGCTCGGCATCGAGCTGGTCCGGGGTGGCCCTGACGAGCCGCGTGGCCAGCTGGGACGCCTTGTCCTGCTCGACCTTGCCCCACTTCACCAGGTTGTTGGCCAGACGGCCGACGGACTCCTGGATGCGCAGATCGTACTTCTGCTGGAACTTGGGGGACGCCTCCAGGTTGACCCTGCCGAGGCGCTCCTGCATGTCGGCCACGGCGCGGTCCTTCTCCTCCAGCTCCTTCGCGAACCGGGCGCGTTCCTCCCCCAGCTTCTCCTGCTGCGCCTGGAACTCCGCCCGCGCCCTCTCGGCGTCCTCGGCGCGGCGCCTGGCCTCCTTGACCTCGGCGCGCAGCCGGGCGAAGACATGGCCCGCCTGCGGATTGCGCCTGGCCTCCTCCTCGATCGCCTCCTGCTCCTCCGGGGTCATCTCGGGCTCCGGGGCGGACTCCGGCGCGGGAGGCTCCGCGGGCGGCGGAGGGACGAGGTCGGCGTTGAACGCCGACAGCGCACCCTGCACAAGCGGGTCCAGCGGGGGCGGGACGGGCGCGGGTGCGGGGGCCGCCTCCGGGGCGGGCGCGGGGGCCGCCTCCGGGGCAGCCGCGGGGGAAGGAATGGCAGGAGGGGCGGCATCGTGCGTATCCCCCGCAGGAGGGACGGGGGCCGCCGGGGAGGAAGCGGTGCCGTCGCCGGCCCCTCCTGCCAAATTCTGCATGGCCAATACGGTATCGGCCGCGACATCTGTAGTTGACTTCATTGATCTAGTTCCTCCCCGTACGGGTTCGTGGTGTAGTCAGCCTCCGGAGGCTCTCCCGCCTCCGGCTGGAAGAGCTGCGAAAACAGGATGGTGGGGTCCTCCAGAATGCGCAGGGCCAGCTGGATGCCGGATGTGACCCCGTACTGGACATGGACATCGGCCGACGCCAGCGGGGCGGGGACGTTGACGGCCAGCTCGCGCAGCACGTCGCGCATGGCGCGGGTCGTCTCGTCGGACGCCCACCGGAGGAACTTCTCCCGGTCCCCCTCCGGCCCGAACATCTCGGCGAGCCGGATCACGGGATCCTTCCGGATCACGCCCCGGGGCGCCGAGAGCATGGCAGATAGACGGTCGACTAAAGCCTGGTTCATCCAATCCTCCCCGCGTGCATATTGGCCCCCACGAGCGACAGGCAATTCATGTCGCACAGCTGCTGCAGCATCTGCAGTTCATGCAGGAAGCGCGTGCGGTCTTGCTCCGAATACCGGCCTGCCCTGGCGAGGAACCCCTCCACCACCGACGAGACGACGAGCTTGTCGCCCCTGAAAAACTTGGCCAGCTCCGCCTTGCGCGCCCTGGCGAACTCCTCGGGGATGATCTCCTCGTGGACCGCTCCGCCGTCGCGCATCACGGCGATCATCATGTCCCCCGACTGCGTGTAGTCCGCGAGTCCGACCCAGGTCTGGATCGTGCGGGGGAGCCCGTGGTACTGGACGGACTGCGCGAACATGCCGGCCATCTCCGGGTTCTGCAGCACGGCCACGCCCTCGTGCCCCGCGTCGCTCGCGGGCACGCAGACCAGCGGCGTCCGCATCTCCTCCGCACGGCGGTGCTCGAACCACGCCGCGGAGAGCTCGCCGTCGCCGACCGCCTCCAGGCGGACCTCGACGTCGATGGTGGCCTCCGGTAGGACGACTCCCTTGGCGAACAGCCGTGAGTAGTGCTTGAGGTCGAGCACCTGCGAGACGGTGGGCTTGCGGCGGGCCATCAGAACACCTCCTCCGTCCCCGCGGGCTCGGTGAACTCACGAGGCTCCGACAGGGGCTGCATCGGACTGTATCCCATGGTGGACGATCCCTGCGCGATGCGCGCGGTCTGCTTGGCGATATCAATCTTGGCCTCGGCCTCCGCCTTGGCGAGGGCGACTTGGTGGTCCTGGCCGACCTTCGTCATCCGGGCGACGTGCATGAGATTCTGCTCGCGCATCTTGAGCTTGGCCTTGTTGTCCTGCTCGTGCATGGCGACCGCGGCCTCCTGGCCCTGCGCGCGCCGCTGGA
>JAGVUW010000567.1 GCA_019136035.1 Verrucomicrobiota bacterium
GCCCGCCGCGCTGCCGGGTCGGCATGGCGGCGGCGGTGCGCGGCGGCGCCGGTCAGGGCCAGGGCCCAGAGCAGGGGCGGCACGGCCCAGGACGCGGCCCAGAGGGGCGAGTGCAGCCAGGCCTCGGGGCCGACGTGCTGGTCGGTCAGGGCGGCGAGGTCCTCGTAGTTGGCGGCGATGCCGCGGCTCCAGGCCTGGAGCCGCCGTCCGGCGTCGGAGGCGGTGGCGGTGACGCCCTCGGCATCCATGGCGGTGACGACACGGACCGCCCGGACGGTCACCGGTATGGGCTCCGACTCGGCCACCCGGTAGGCCTCTGCGGCGGTATCGAAGTAGGGCAGCCGCAGGGCCGGGATCTGGGTGACATCGGCATGGCGGGCGCGCAGGATGCGCTTGAAGACCTTGCGGCCGTCCTCGACCAGGCCCGGCTCGGGGGGCGAGATGCGGAAGTCACGGGCGAGGTCCTCGTGGTGCTCCAGGTCCGGCCCGGGCACCGGCTCGAGGAACTCCGGCCCCGACAGCTCGAGGGTCAGGGTGATCGGATCGCCGACGTTCACCTCGGTCGGCTCGGCCGTCACGCGCAGGCGGTAGGCCCCGACGTGGCCCGCGAAGTCCGCCGGTCGGCCGGCCTCGGGGAGGGGCTTGACGGTCAGGACCGGCGCGTTGGAGGCCACGGCGGCGCGGCGGTAGGATCCCTGGCGCATGGAGAGGTCGTCGAAGAGCGGGTTGGAGAAGGGCCCCCGGCGGCGTCCGGGCGTGGCATTGGGGGCGAAGACCTCACAGACCACGGTGCTGCCGGGCAGGGTGATCTGGCCGGGCTGGCGGGGGATGAGCACCTGGCTGAAGACGATATCGATGGTCTGCCCGGCGGGCGTCCGGCGGGCCGTCTGCAGGGCGACGAGCTGGCGGCCGTCCGGCGCCCGGATGCCGACGTAGCGGTCGCGGCGCTGCGGATCGAGCACCGGCTCGACCTTGGGGAGGTCGACGTCGGGGAGATCGAACAGCGGCAGGGCGAATTCGAAACCGCGAACCTCGTTGGTGATGCTCCAGGTCCAGGTCACGGTGACCGGTTCGCCAACGGTGACCGTGTCGCGGGAGAGGTCCATGCGCAGGGCCATGCCCTCGGGGGCGGCGCCCTGGTCGGCCGGGCGCACGCGCACGGGGATGGCCTGGGTGAGGGCCTGGCGCCCGCCCGCGCGCACCGCCATCGCGGCAATCTGCAGCAGACCGGCGCGCTTGGGCGTCAGGCGGTACGTCAGGATGGTCTCGTGGCGGACGTTGCGGGTGACCTGGCCATTGACGATGGTGACCTGCGTGCTGCTGTTGGAGCGCGGCCCGAGGACCTCGACCGTGAAGTCCGCGGCCGCGGCGGCGACGTCCGGGGCCTCGATGTCGTTGCTGGCGTTGACCGTGATCTGGAAGACGGCCGGCTCGCCGACGAAGAGGTCCTGGGACTCGATGGCGACCTCGGCCCGCAGGGCTTCCTGCGACCACGCCGCGGCGGCGCCGGCCAGCAGGCATAGCGCCACCAGCCACGGCGCTGCGCCGCGCCGCCGCCGCCACGCGGCGGCCGCCGGCGGCCCGATGCGACGACTCTCAGAGCACACCTTCACCGCGGTTCACCAGTCCTTATCCACCGGCTGCAGACGGCGCTGTTCGGCCGCCGTACGCCGGTCCCGCTGCCGCTTCTCGTTGTCCAATATGTCACGGGCCGCCTGCTCGGCAAGACGGGCTGCCTTGGCCTGCTGGCCCTGGTCCTCGCCCTCGCCGTCGACCGCCTGCGCCGCCGGCGCCTGGCCCGTCGCTTCCTGTCCATCCTCCTGCGCCCCGGCGCCCTCCTTCCCCTCCGTCCCCTTGTCCTCCTTGTCGCCCTCGTCCCCCTTGTCCCCGTCGTCCCCGTCCTTGTCTCCCTTGTCCCCCTCCTTGTCCTGATCTTTGTCTTGATCCTTGTCTCCCATTCCCCCCTTGTCCCCGTCCTCGACCTGATCCTTGTCGTGATCCTTGTCTCCCATTCCCCCCTTGTCCCCGTCCTTGTCCTGATCCTTGTCTCCCTTCGCCTTGTCTCCCTGCTTCTGCCCCTCCTTCTCCCCCTGTTTCTCTCCGTCCTTCTTCTCGGTGAGTTTCTCGAGGGCGCGCTGGAGCTCCTCAGCGGCCTGTATCTGGCTGTCGGCGGCGGGTCGCGGGGCGTCGTGCTCGAGGCGTTCCACGGCCTGGTCCTGCTGTTGGCGTGCCTGTCGGAGGTGTTCCGCGGCCGGGTGTGGCGGTGCCGCGGGTGCATTGGGGTCGGCGCTGGTGTTGGGGGGTGTCTCGAGGGCCTTGGCGACGTCGTCGGTTTCCTGTCCGAGGCGGCGTTGGTCCTCGGCCTGCTTTCGGGCCTGTTCCTGGACGGCCTGGGTGGCGCCCTGGGCATCCTGCTGTCGCGCCAGGTTCCGGCTCTGGTCGGCGGCCTGGCGCTGCTTGGCGACGAGTTCACGGAGCTTCTCGGCGACGGCCTCCTGCTGGCGCTGGCGTTCCTGCTGCTCCTCCTGGCGGCGTTTCTGCTCGTCGAGGATGGACTTCCAGAGGCGGCGCACGACCTCGATGTTGTGCTGGGCGGCAGTCATCTCCGGCTCCAGGACGAGGGCGGCCTGGTAGTTGTCGACGCTGTGTTCGCAGGCCTCGATGGCCTTGGCGAGGTCGCTGTCTTTCTGACGGCGTGCCTCTTGGAACCAGGCGTTGCCGATGTTGTAGCGGCAGCGTGCTTCGAAGGCCGGGTCGCGGCTGCGCCGGGCGGCCTCGGTGAAGGCCTCGCGGGCGCCGGCGAGGTCGTCGGTGCGGTAGAGGACGGCGCCGCGGTTGAAGGCCACCACCGGCGACTCCGGGCTTTCGACGTCGGCCTCGTCGTAGGCCCTCATGGCCTCCTCGTAGCGCCCGGCCGTGTAGGCGTCATTGCCGCGCCGCACCATGGTGCGGGCGCTGTCGGCGCGGGCGCTGCCGCGCCAGGCGAGGGCCATGGCCAGGGCCATGGCGCCGAGCCGGCGCGGCGCGCTGCCGCGGGTGCTGCCGCGGTGCGCCGGCGTGGTGTGGTCGTGCTGCCGGGTCATGGCGTCCTCCGGCGTTCGCTGACGGCCATCTCGACGAGGAGGAGCAGGATGGCGCCGGCCAGGAAGATCTGGTACTTCTCCTCGTAGCGCCGGATGGTGTTCGACTCCATCTCGCGCTTTTCGGCCTCGGCGATGAGGGTGAGGTAGACGGTGTCGAGGTTGATCGCCCCGGTGGCCACCGGCAGGTACTTGCCGCCGGGGGTGGCGTTGACCATGGCGCGCAGGGTATCGCCGTCGAGGCGGCTGAAGACCCTCTGGCCGTTGTGTTCGAGGTAGGTGCGGTTGCCGCGCGCGTCGGTGACGGGTATGGGCCGGCCCTCGCTCTCGTCGCCGAGGCCGACGGCCAGCAGGCGCACGCCGCGCTCGCCGGCCTTCTGCGCGGCCTCGACCGGGAAGCTGTCGTGGTCCTCGCCGTCGGTGATCAGGACGATATCCTTGTAGCGTCGTTCGCGGGCGTCGAAGACGTCGTCGAGAGCCCGGCGCAGGGCGTCGCCGATCTTGGTGCCGCCGCGCGAGACCGACCCCGTGTCGACCTGGTTCAGCATCATGCGGAAGAAGCCGTAGTCCATGGTCAGGGGGCAGGTCACCACGGCGCCGCCGGCGAAGGTAATGAGGCCGACGCGGTCGCCCTCGAGGACGTCGATGCAGTCGCTGATGGCCAGCTTGGCGCGCTCGAGGCGGTTCGGCATGAGGTCATCGCAGAGCATGCTGCGCGAGACGTCCAGGATGAAGACCACATCGCGGCCCTGGCGCTGGACGGTGCGGCTCTTCGGATTCCACTGCGGCCGTGCCAGGGCCAGGATCAGGAGGGCGCAGGCGAGGAGCACCAGGATGGCCTTCCAACGCCGCCGCACCGGGCTGACCGAGGCGGTCAGGCGCGGCAGCAGGGCGCTGTCGGCGAAGCGCGCCAGGGCCTGGCGGCGGCGGTAGGCGGCGTAGGCCATGACCAGCCCGAGGAGGGGCAG
>JAGVUW010000804.1 GCA_019136035.1 Verrucomicrobiota bacterium
CGGCGAAGGTCGCCTGGAGCCCGCACTTCTTCTGGATCGACTGGCTGCCGACATGGCCGTCGATGACCTCGGCCTGTCGCCAGAGGCGGTCGGGATCGCCGCCGAGGAAGCCGATCGGCCAGCGGTGGGTGTCGGAGCCGCCGACGGCGCCGATGGCGAGGCCGCGCTCGAGGATCCGGCGGTACTTCTCCTCCAGGGGGTTCTGCTGGT
This sequence comes from Verrucomicrobiota bacterium, assembly GCA_019136035.1. Taxonomy (GTDB): domain Bacteria; phylum Verrucomicrobiota; class Lentisphaeria; order Oligosphaerales; family JAFGRS01; genus JAGVUW01. The sequence continues at coordinate 211 of JAGVUW010000804.1, forward strand.
GCATGGAGTAGACTTCGTGGAGCCGGAGGACGGCGTCGTCCGCCCCATCCGCGTAGCGGCTGTGGTAGTGTGAGACGGCGAGAGTCTCGATCGGGAGGGCCTTGAGGCGCTTCAGGAAGTCGGATTCTGTCGTGACCGGCGTCCGGAAGGGCGGATCGTCGGCCGGGTGGTCGCCGAAGAGGATGTTCTCGCCGTAGAGGTTCTGGGCGTCGTCGGTGTTCTTGACGTAGGCGTTGATGTGGCCTTCGCCGGCCCACTCGTAGCCACAGAAGGTGACGAACCGTCCCGGCGCGTGGGCCCGTGTGGTCTCTTCCAGGTATCGATCCCAGGCCGGTTTGCCATTGAAATACTCGGCATGGGGGCTGAGGGCCGCGAAGTCCATGCAGGCGGTGTGTCGTGCGTATTCGAAGTGATCGCGTGCGTCGAGGATGCCGTCGCAGTCGAGGGTGTGCCCATGCAGTTCGCCCCAGTAGAGCTGCTCGGTCGGCGCCGCCCTGGTCACGATGACGTAGTGCGAGCGGCCCTGGATGCGGCCGTGGCTCACGGTGATGGTCCAGTCGCCGCTCTGGCGGAAGGCGAGGCCCGCGAGGCAGAGCGCGCCGGCGTCGGCGGCGGTGAAGGCGACCGTCGCCGGGAGGTTGTCCAGACCGCCGTCGGAGCGGATGGCCACCTCGCCGGTGAAGCCCTCGTCGCGGTTGCCATACTCATCGACCGCCACGATCCGCAGATCGAAGGGCTGCCCCGCGGCCAGGAACGGCGTCCCGACAACATGGAAGCGCGTGGCCGCCTTGCCGGTGACGCGGATCGTCGGCATGGCATCGAAGTCGCCGCGGCGGTGGGGCAGGTCGCGGTCGTAGCGTGGCAGGCGTGAGAAGCGGAACGGCATGAAGTGGTAGCGCAGCCCGATGGCGGGGGCGCGCACGCCCGGGCCGCCCCAGCGCCGGTCGCCCCAGGTCAGCTCGATCTGGGTGCCCGGGGGGAGGTCGGCCTGCGGTGTGGCGATCTCCAGGACGTAGCGGTAGCGCGCTCGCAGCGCCTGGATGGTGTGGTCGGGCTGGTTGTGGAAGGCCTTCAGCGGGCCGCCCTCGCCGACCCTCAGGCGCAGCTCGACCGGCCGACCGAGGACGCGCGCGGTGAGGTAGTTCGCGCCGGCGGGGTCGCGGACCTGCCAGGGCACGTATTGGCCCCAGAGGCTGGAGGCGAACTGGAAGTGCCAGCGGTCGATATCGCTGCCGCAGAGCAGCCCGAGGCTGTCCTCCGGGACCAGGCCACCCTTGCCGAGGGTGATCCGGATTGTGAAGGTCGTCCAGCTCTCGGCGACCACCGTATCCGGTGTGATCGAGCAGGATCCACTCGGCGCCAGGAGGTCAGGCAGTTCGGGCATGGCTCTCTCTCCTTACGGATCATCCGCGGCCGGCCGTCAGCGGCCGGCCGCGGATGATCCGAGTGACGGACGAGCGACGGCAGGGCCGTCGGTCGCCCGTCGGTGTCTATGGCGAAGAGGCTACCACCAGGACGCTTTGGACGCAAGGGCCGGGTGGAGATTCCGCACCGCCCGCCACGGCGGGTGCGCTGTGGCGGGCGCAGGGCTGATCGAGGATCGCGTTAGAGCTCATCCGGTCACCCTGAAGGGGTGGCAGATCGTAGCCGGGGGTCGCGCGCAGCCCGACCCCCGGAAGCGCGAATCCACGAACCACGCACCCTGAAGGGGTGCCAGAACCGGACTCTCGAACAGCCCTGTGGCGGGCGGTGTGGCATTGGACTTCGCAGGTGAGCGGGCCTACGGTTCCTGTGTCGTCGGCGTGTGGTGGTGTCCGGGAGGTCCTTGGCCATGGCGTCTGCACTGCGTATCGGGGCTGTTCTCGGGGGTATGTCGTTGCGTCGGTGTGCCGGCGGCGGGTGGCTGTGGGCCGCGCTGCGGCCGGGTCTGCGGTCGCGTGCCGTCGGCGCGGTGGTGGTGCTGCTTGTGTCGGCCGCATGTCTCCGGGCGGCGGATGACCTGGTCGAGTTCGGCAGTGTCGAGGCGGCGGCGGACTTTGGCTGGCAGTCGTCGGGTGGCGGGGCGCTCTCCGCCGCGGCCGAGTCGGCAGTCGGGCAGTTTGCCCTGCAGGTGGCCGGCGTCGACGGCCGCGAGTACCAGGGGATTCGTCTGCGTCACGACATCGACCTGACGGGTGCCGGGCCTGACGACGCGATCGTTCTGCACGTCAAGCAGGATGCGGCGGACAGCATCTGCGTGAACCTGCGTCTTGGGGACGTCCATGTCTATCGCCATGCGCCGGTGACCCGTGGCGCCTGGACGCGGGTGGTGCTGGACCTCGATCCGAGCAAGTGGGTCAACCCGAAGGGTGTCGCCTGGGGTCTCGTGCCGTCGCTTTCCATCTACACGAAGGGCTTCGACAGTGCCGGCGAGGTCCTCCTCATCGACGGCTTTCAGGTCACGGTGGCGGGCCAGGCGGCCGCGGCAGGTCGCGCCATGGCGGACCCGACCGTGTGGACCTTTCCGCAGGAGACGGCCGAGGCCTGGCTGATCGGCGATGCCGATGCCGCCTGGGCCATCGAGCGCGCGACCGGTCGCGTCGTGGGCGGCTGGAATGTGCGCACCGCGCAGCGCTACCTCGCCGGTGCGACGGGGCGGTACCACATCGAGGACCGCGCCTCGCTGGTGACGGCCGACGAGGCGTCTGACCGGGTGGTGGCGGCCGAGGTCGATGCCGGCGCGCAGCGCCTCACCCTCCGCTGCGTCAACGAGGCCCTCCCGGGCATCGCCATCGAGAAGCGCTACTCGCTCGACGGTCATCGCCTGCTGCGGCGCCTTGCCTTCGCGGTCGACGACCCCGGCGGGCGCTTCGTCACCTACAACGCCGCCGTGGACCTGACGCCGCGCTACCGCGAGGGCGGCTTCTACATGCATGGCCTCGGAGCGCTGGTGCCGGCGCCGGACGTCGCGGCGCCGACGCGCTCCGAGCGCAAGGGGTCGCCGAAGCTGATGCTGCTGCACCAGCCCGCGGCCGGCTATGGCTTCGCGCACTACCGCACGCACACCAACGACCGTTTTGTCTGGCCGTTCTTCACCGGCTCGATCGCGGGTTTCCTCGAGCGCATGAATGTGCTCTCCTACACGCCGCGCGGCTGGGAGATGTCGATGGGCACGATTCCCCTGGAGGGCGGCGCCGGGGCGGCGTCATACGCCGAGGCCTTCAGCATCTTCCCGGGGACGTGGTTCGACTTCTTCGACCGCGAGTACCGCGCCCTCGAGCCCGTGCAGGAGGCACTCGCCGCGGTGCCGCCGGTGCCGGCCTGGGTTGGCGATGTCGTCCTCTACAGCGGCCTGCCGGATGTGGCGCACGTCCGGCGTCTCGTCGAGATGACCGACGAGGGCACTATCGTCGTGCTCATCTCGCACTGGGGCAGTTGGGCCGACTACCGGGTCGACGAGGGCCTGGTCGGGCAGGACGGCGGCTTCATGACCGGCCCGGAGCTGAAGGACCTGGTGGCACGGCTGCACGCCCTCAGCCCGCGCGTCAAGGTCTGTCTCTACAACCTCCTCTGGTCGGCGACCTACGAGGCGCGCACTCTGGCGGCGCACCCGGAGTGGTTCCGACACCGCAACAAGGACGGCCAGCCGCTGGATTTCTTCCCGGGCTGCGCGCCCAACTACGCCAGCCTGCTGTCGATGCCGGCCTGCTACGACGAACTCCTGCGCCAGTGCGATCTGCAGTTTGAGTTCCTCGATGTCGACCTGCTCTACCTCGACATCGGCTGCGCCGTGAACCTCGTCGACTGGGAGAGCGGCGGCTACACCGACGACGAGCTGTGCTTCCGGTTTCT
>JAGVUW010000789.1 GCA_019136035.1 Verrucomicrobiota bacterium
ACAGGCCTGGCGGGCCGAGTACCCGTTCGAGCCGCACTACGCGGCCGTCGGCGGCGGACGCCTGCACTACGTCGACTGCGGCCAGGGCGCGCCGGTGGTCATGCTGCATGGCAATCCGACGTGGTCCTTCATGTACCGCCGTCTGGCCCAGGCCCTCGCCGGGAGCCACCGCGTCGTCGTGCCGGACCACATCGGCTGCGGCCTCTCGGACAAACCCCAGGACTGGTCCTACCGCCTCAAGGACCACGTCGCCAACCTCGAGACCCTGCTCAACGGCCGGCTCGGGCTGGAGAGGATGACCCTGGTGGTGCACGACTGGGGCGGCGCCATCGGCATGGGCTACGCCACGCGCCACCCGGACCGCATCGAGCGCCTGGTCATCCTGAACACGGCCGCCTTCCTGCTGGGGCGCTGCCCATGGCGCATCCGCGTCTGCACCTGGCCGGGCTTCGGCGCCCTGGCCATCCGCGGCGCCAATGCCTTCGCCCGCGCTGCCCTGCGCATGGCCGTCGGTCGCGGGCACTGCCTCGACGAGACCACCCAGGCCGGACTGCTCTACCCCTACGACTCGTGGCATAACCGCATCGCCACCCTGCGCTTCGTTCAGGATATCCCCCTGCGCCACAGCCACCCGACCTGGGACGTCCTCGCCACCATCCAGAAGAACCTGCATCTCCTGGCGGAGGTCCCGATGATGATCTGCTGGGGCGATCAGGACTTCTGCTTCCACGAGGGTTTCCTGGCCGTCTGGCAGAGCTACTTTCCGCAGGCCGCGGTGCACCGCTTCCCCGACGCCGGCCACTACGTCCTCGAGGACGCCGGTGACCGCATCATCCCCCTGGTCAAGGCCTTCCTGGGCACACCGGCCGACCCCGCCGCGGCGGCGGGCACAGCCGCGGCCGCGGGCCGTCAGGGTGCCCGATGAACCGGCGCGGTGCCATCGCGGCGGCGGCGCTGCTGGTCGTCGTCGCGGCGGTCTGGCTGGCGCGCCGGCCGGAACGCCTCAACGCCTGGCCCATCCGCAACCTCCCCGTGGACGCGGGGCCCATCCTCTGCTTCGGCGACAGCCTGGTCGAGGGCGTCGGCGCCAGTGCCGCAGGCGAGACCTACCCGGCGCAGCTCGGTGTCCTCCTCGGCCGCCAGGTCGTCGCCCACGGCGTCGGCGGCATGACCACCCAGGACGGCCGCCGACGCCTCGACGAGAGGCCGACCCTGCGCGCGCCGCTGGTCGTGGTCACCCTCGGCGGCAACGACATCCTGCGCCGGACGGCCCTGGACGAGACCCTCGCCAACCTCGAGGCGATCTTCACCGAACTCCAGGACCGCGGCTGCGTGGTGGCCTACTGCGAGGTCCTCGGCGTCGTCGCCGGCAAGCGCGCCAAGCGCCACCGCGAGCTGTGCCGCCGCCTCGGCGTCATCCTCATCCCGGATGTCCTCGACGACATCCTCGGGCAGGATGACATGATCTCGGACAGCATCCACCCGAACGACCAGGGCTACCGCCTCATGGCCGGCCGCGTGGCCGCCGTCCTGGAGCCCTTCCTCAACGACTCCGCCCCTTAGCCTTCGCCGTCGCCTTCGTCTTGCCCTTGCCTGCAGCCCGGCCCTTGCCGCGGCCCTTGGCCACCGTGGCAGCCGCAGCGCCGACCTGGGGCCAGCCCTCCGCCTCGATACGGGCGCCGACCTCGAGAAGCACACGCACGTCCCGCTCGTCGAGGCTGCCATCGGCGAGCAGCCCCGAGTTCATCAGCAGGTTGGCGTCCTGGGCGCCGGCCTGCCCGAGCCAGCCCCAGACCTCGTCCGGACTCAGCCGCGGCGCCGCCGCGTCAGACTGGCAGCCCCAGACGCCGGGCGTCATGCTGGCGCTCAGCTCGCGCGGCTTCGACGACGACGGCGGCAGGGCGTCGAGGGCCCCGGCCGTGTAGGGCTCGGCCGGCGCCAGGAAGTCCTCGGTGCCCACCAGGCCATCGCGATAGGCCACCAGGACCTGCGGCTGCAGGCTGTGGATGCGGTCATAGAGGTCCTGGCAGCGGAAGTGCCCCGGGTCGCCCGAGCGCGGCACCTCGATGCCATCGAGCCAGATGGCGGCGACCGGCCCATAGCCGGTGAGGAGCTCGTGGATCTGCTCTCCGACGAAGGCCAGGTAGCGCTCCAGGTCATGCTCGGCGCCATAGCAGTAGCTCGGCTCGGCCGGGTCGTAGGCAGGCCGGGCACGGCCGCCCCAGGCGTCGTTGTTCGGGGCGTGCGGGTGCCGCCAGTCGCGGCCGTGCGAGTAGTACAGGCACAGGCCGATGCCGTGCGTCTCGCAGGCCACGGCCAGCTCGCCAACCAGGTCACGACGCGACGGCGCCGTGGCGCTGCTGAAGTCGCTCGCCTGCGTGTTCCACAGGCAGAAGCCGTCGTGGTGCCGCGCCGTCAGGTTCACGTAGCGCATGCCGCAGGCGATGGCGAACTCGACGATGCCCATGGCGTCGAAGCCGTCGGCCGTGAAGGACTCCTTGAGCCGGGCGTACTCCGCCACCGGAACCGACTCGAGGTACTGCATCCACTCGTGCCGGCCGGGGATCGAGTAGAGCCCGTAGTGCAGGAAGAGCCCGTAGCGGGCCTCGCGAAACCACTGCCGGCCGGCTTCGCGAGCGTCGGTCCGGTAGAGGTCCTTGTAGTCCGCGAGGTACGACGGCGCGGTGTCGATCTCGGCCGTGGGGCCGTGGGTGAACAGCGAGGTGAGATCCATGCTGAGAAACTCCGTCAGGCAGCCGCAGGGCTGATGCCGCCGTGCCATACCATGAAAGAAGAAGGGCCCCCGCTCCCGGGAGCCCTTCTTCTCTCTTGCCCCAGCCCGGTATGCCCGGCGGGGTCTCCGTCACGCCAGAGCCCGCCGTCAGGCCAGAGCCGTCGGCGACAGGCTACGTGTCTACATATAAACCGCCATAGGTCCGCTGTCAATACCGGCGGCACAGGGGGTGCATGACACTCCTGTCGGTGCGAAGAAGGAGAAGTGATCATCCACGTGGGATTTCGGTTCCTCGGGACCGGGCACCCTGTCGGGACCTGTTCCATAGGTGTCACTGCAACCTGCAGGCGAGACGAATTCCAGGTCCCGCCCAGCCGACAACCCTGTCATGCACCCGGCGCGAGCCCGGCAGGTCCGCACCGCCTCCCGAGCGCCGGGGAGGTCCGCGGCGCCGTCCGTGGACCTCCCCGGCGCCGGGCGGCGCCTCATTCAGCCGAGGGGGTCGGGGCGCCAGCGGCGACGGCCGGGTTCGGTACGGCCCCCGCCGGGCGCAGGCAGCGCACCCCAAGCACCAGGAAGGCCACTGCGACCAGGACGATGGCCGCGCCGCAGACCATGAGGAGGGCCTGGTAGGCCGCGTCGCTGAGCAGGCCGCGGCCGAGCGCCAGGAGGGCCGCCACGGCGACGTACCAGACGACGTCGCCGAGTTCGTGGCCGACCCAGAAGGCGGCGTAGTCGCGCCGGCGGCGCAGGCCGAAGGTCGCCATCTGGCCGGTGCCAACGGTAGCCCACCAGCCGGTGAAGTACGGATTGGAGAGCGAGACCCCGGCCCCGGCCGCTACGAGCAGCGGCCACGAGAGCGCACTGGCGGCGTTGGCAGCCAGGCTGGCATGGCGGGCGTCGCGCAGGATCATCAGGCCCATCCAGGCCAGGGCCAGGCCGCCCAGGACAGCCAGCGCACCGCGCACCCGCGGCCGGCGCAGGGGCGCGGCCAGGCCCATCGCGAAGCCGCCGACCATGAGGAGTTCCAGGAGGGCATGACCGAGCAGGATCAGGAACACCGCCAGGAAGCCCTGGGCCAGGACCTGGCCGATGACCAGCGCCAGCATCGGCCCGGGCGTGACGGCGCCGGTGAAGGCGATCAGCCAGGCCAGGGCGAAGGTCCGGCCGAGTCCGGCCGATGGGGCTGAGGCTGTGGCGGCGGTGCGCATGGGGCCCTCTCGCGCCGTCGACACGACGCCGACGGCCCCGGGGCCGCCGGGACGACCCGGCGGCCCCGGGGCCCCGGCGCGGCCGGCGACCCC
>JAGVUW010000824.1 GCA_019136035.1 Verrucomicrobiota bacterium
CGGCGACCGCATCGGCACCGGCACCATCGGACGCTGGCTGGCCAGCCCGGGGACCGTCCTGACCGCCGAGGGCCGGCCCGTCGTCCTCGGACGCGCCCTGGTCCTGCGCCATCGGCCCAGCACCGACCTCGAGGAACACCGCCACCTCAGCGCCCGCCTCGACGACCTGGCACGCCTCGCCGACACCGTCGCAGCGCACTGCGACCAGACCGCGGCCCTCCTGCGCCACGAACGCCGCCGCTGGGGCGAGGCGCCCCGCGAGGAACAGCCGTCGGTCTTCCAGACCACCTACCTGCCCCGCATCGAGCTCCTGCAGCGCTTTGGCGACGAGGCCCGCACGGTGGCCGCGGACTTCCGCGTCCTGCGCAGCCAGCACCCCTTCCTGCGCCAGGCCGGCCGACCCCACGGACCCCTCCGCCCGACGGCGCTGTTCTGCCACCGCGTCGGCTACCGCGAGGCCTACGCCGTCCTGCGCCAGGCCGACGCCATCTCCGGACTCCTCGTCGACAGCGACACCATGAAGCTGCACTACCGGTCGCTGGCTTCGATGTTCGAATACTGGTGCTTCGTCAAGACGATCAACTGGCTGCGCGAACGCTACGGCGCCCCCGAGCCACGCGATTCGTTCAGCGTCGTCGGCGGCGTCTACCGGCCGACCCTCGAGCCGGGGCAGTTCTTCGAGTTCCGCATCGACGACACGCATACCCTCCGCGCCACCTACGAGCCGAGCATCCTGCCCTGGCGCCAGGCCCGCGCCGAGAAACACCGCTATGGCGCCACCCTCACCGCAAACCCGCTGCGCCCCGATATCTTCGTCGAATTCCTGCACCGCTCTGAGGTGGTCGCGGCGATGGTCCTGGATGCCAAGGCGACGACGCGCTTCTCGATGCAGAAGATCCGCGAGATGAGCGACTACGCCCGCCAGATCTTCGAACTGCCCAGCGGCCGACAGCCCGTCCGACGCGTCTTCATCCTGCACCGCGATGCCGACTCGGACTACGTCTCGAATCTGCCGCCGCGACGACCACCCCACCTGCCGCCGGCCATCGAGGTCTTCGGCGCCGCCGCCTGCGTCCCCGAGAAGGTCAATACCGTCCCGGCACACATCGGCCGCCTCCTGCGCAGCTTCATCCGCTGCTGCCTGGACTGGTCCCGGGATGGCGCCCCCTCCGAGGGCACCGGCTGCGCCGATGACGCCACCATGGCGGCGCCCGTCGAGACCGCCACCGGGACCGTCTCGGAGACACCCGGGACGACCTGGCAGGACAGCTCCAGCGCCGCCGCGGCCCCCCCGCCCGACGGCACCTGACGGGGTCGTCCGCCACTGGCCGCCGGCCTGCCAGCGACGGGGACTCATGGCGCGGGCTCTGCCATCGATCTCACGCGAGTGCCCGGCCGGGGCACACCCCGCCCCTTCAGCCCCCGGCCGCCTCGGGGAACAGCCGTGACGCTACCCGCGCCAGGCCGCCCAGCGTGAAGGCATCGCCGCCCGGCTCGAGGCCCGGCAGGCCGCGGCAGAAGTAGGCCGCGTCGCCGCCGACCGCCAGGACCCGGCAGTCCGACACGCCGAGCGCCTGTCGCGAGGCCGCCACGAGGTGCCCCACCGCACCCAGAATGCCGAGGTCGACGCCGGCCAGGATGGCATCCCGCGTGCACCGCCCCAGCGGCGCCGGCGTGGCCTCCGCCAGCTCGACCAGCGGCAACTGCCCGGTGTACGAGCGCAGCGCCCGCCGCCATAGCGACCGGCCGGGGAGAATCGCGCCGCCCTCAAAACGCCCGCCGGCCGAGAGGACCTCGGTGGTGATGCAGGTGCCGCAGTCCACGACCACGACCGGCCCCGCAACCAGAGCCGCCGCCGCCACGGCGTTGGCAATCCGGTCGGCGCCCAGTGTCGAACTGTCGACCCGGCTGAAGTCCACCTCGGTGACCAGCCCCGCCTCCAGGAAGACCACACGGCGCGATGCACCGGCGAGGCGTTCGCGTACCGCCGGCACGACGCAGGCCGCCAACACCGGGCCATCCCCCGGACAGGCCGACAGGGCCGCGGCGGCGCCCTCCAGCCAGGCGGCCGTCGGCGTCACACGGTCCAGCACCGCCCGGCCGCCCTCGAGATGGCCGACCTGGGTGTGCGTATTACCTATGTTAAGGAGTGTTACCACGGCCACGAGACCTCCTGCCCGCCAATGTCACGTCGGATCGGCACCGCCGCAAGCGCCGCGGCGACGCCAGCAGGGCTGATCGAAGCCCGCCTGGCCACCCTGAAGGGGGTGCCAGATCCGTAGCCGGGGGGCGCGCGCAGCCCGACCCCCGGAAACACGAACCCACGAACCACGAACCCTGAAGGGGGTGCCAGAACCGGACTTCAAGACAGCCCTGCGACACCAAGGCGGCACCGACGGGAGATCGACCGCAACGCCGTGAGCCTCCCGTCGATCGGATCGTCCCTCACGGGCCTGCAAGGACCGGTGACGGACGATCCGCCCGGCAGCCGCCGCCATGGCAATTGCCAGTCATCGCATTACAGTCGGGGCGGTTGCTGAGGCCGCCAGCCGGTCGTGGCGGTCGAGACAACTCCGAGATGATCAGTAACCACACTCGGACCTGACCCTGGAGATGCGATGGACGTCCTGAACCTCCACGTCGCCGCGACCGCCGCCGAAGCCGCCACCGAAGCCGGGCCCGCCGGCGCCATACCCGAACGCCAGGCCCTGCCCGTGGACTCCACCTGGGATGTCGAAGCCCTCTATGCCGACGCGGCCGCCTGGGAGGCCGACCTGGCACGCCTGCCCGACCTGGTGGCACGCCTGGAGGCCTTCCGGGACACCCTCAGCGAACCGTCCACGGTCCTGCGCTTCCTGCGCCTCGACAGCGACCTGGATGTCCTCCTCGACCGCCTCTACTGCTACGCTCACCTCAAGGCCGACGAAGACACCAGCCACGCCACCAACCAGGCCCGCGAGAGCCGCATGCGCTCGACCCTGTCCGAGACCGCGGCGCGCCTCGCCTGGGTCCGCCCGGAACTCCTCGCCAACCCCGAGGAGACCCTGCGCGCCTGGCTCGACCTCCCGGAACTGGCGCCCTTCCGCTACCCGCTCCTGAAGCTCCTGCGCCAGAAACCCCATACCCTCACCGCCGCCGAGGAGCGCATCCTCTCCGGCGCGGGCACGCTCTTCGCCGCCCCGGGCGATGTCTACAAGCTCCTGACCAACGCCGACCTGAAGTTCCCCGATGTGGTCGATGCCGACGGCAACCCGCGCCCCCTGTCCCAAGGCCGCTTCATCAGCTTCATGCTGAACCGCGACCGCGGCGTCCGCCAGCGCGCCTTCAGGGCCCTCTACGACACCTACGCCGGAGTGCGCCACACCACCGCCGCCACTCTGCGCCACCACGTCCACATGCACAACTTCCTGGCCCAGACCCGGCACTACCCGTCGGCCCTGGAGGCGGCCCTCAGCGGCGACCACATCCCGGTGGCGCTCTACGAGGCCCTCATCGCGGCCGTCCACGACGCCCTGCCGCATTTCCACCGCTACGCCGACCTGCGCCGGCGCTGTCTCGGCCTCGAGACCCTGGACATGATGGACATGTACGTGCCAATCGTCCCGGCCGCCGATGTCAAGGTCCCCTTCGACACCGCCATGGAGTGGGTCCTGGAGGCCTGTGCCCCCCTCGGCGGCGACTACGTCCAGGCCCTGCGCCAGGCCATCCCCGAGCGCTGGATCGACCGCTGCGAGAACCGCGGCAAGCGCTCCGGCGCCTACTCCAGCGGCTGCTACGGCAGTCGGCCGTACATCCTGCTCAACTACCAGGATACCCTCGACGACGCCTTCACCCTGGCCCACGAACTCGGCCACTCACTCCATACCCGACTCGCCAACGCCGCCCAGCCGCCCCAGACCGCCGGCTACCCGATCTTCATCGCCGAAATCGCCTCGACCGCCAACGAGGCCCTCCTCCTGCACTACCTCCTCGGCCGCCACGATACCACACCCGAGATGCGCGCCTACCTCCTCAACCACGCCTGCGATACCGTCC
>JAGVUW010000378.1 GCA_019136035.1 Verrucomicrobiota bacterium
CAACCCCGAGACCGAGCTGTTCAGCCGCTTCCAGTATATGAAGGTCCTCTCCGGCAGGGGCTGAGGCCTGCCGCGGCCCAGTTGTTGCCGGCCAGTGCCGGCGACAACTGGGCCGCGGCAGGCCTCAGCCCCTGCCGGAGAGGACCTTCATATACTGGAAGCGGCTGAACAGCTCGGTCTCGGGGTTGCGGCTCTGGGACAGCCGGCCGCGGAAGTCGCTCAGGCGCTGGCAGCCGTGCTTCTCCATCCAGGCCTCCAGCTCATGCCGCATGGTCTCGACATGCGCCGGGCGCTGCCGCATCACCGCCGAGACCGACTGCACGGCATCAGCACCGGCGAGGAGGCAACGCACCACGTCGAGGCCGCTATGGACGCCGCGTGAGGCCGCCAGCGAGGCCCTGATCTGACCTGAGAGCAGGGCCACCCAGCGCAGGGTCGGGCTGAGCTCGGCCGGCGTGCTGAAACGCTCGCCGGTGACGATGGCCAGGCGCTCCGGGTCGATCGTCGGCATGTAGAAACGGTTGAAGAGCACGAAGCCATTGGCGCCGGCCTTCTGCAGGCGTCGCAGGAGGTCGGGCAGGCTCGAGCAGGTCTCGGGGAGCTTCACCGCGATCGGGATCTTCACCGCGGCACGGGCGGCCCGGACGATCGACTCATAGCGGTCCTCGACCTCGGCGCCGCTCATGGAGAACCACGTCGGCATGATGGCCACGTTCAGCTCCAGGGCATGGGCACCGGCGGCCTCGACCTGGGCGGCGAACTCCTTCCACCACTCGGCGCGCACGCAGTTGATGCTGGCGATGATCGGGACATCGACACGGGCCCGCGACTCACGGATGAGCTCGATGTAGCTGCTGGGGGCGGTGCGCATGGCCACGTGGGCAGAGAGGTACTGCGAGACCTCGGCGTGCCAGTCGCTGGACTGCTCCAGGGCCGCGCTCAGCGCCGCGGTCTCCTGGGCGAGCTGCTCCTCGAACAACGAGGGCAGGACCACCGCGGCGGCACCGGCCGCCGCGCAGCGCGCGACACCGTCGGGGGAGCCGGTCATAGGGCTGGCGCCCACAATGATCGGATGCTTCAGAGACAGCCCCAGATAGGTCGTACTCAGATCTGCCATGATATCATCCTCATCGCCACGGGGCGGCCCATCGGCCGCCCGTCAGGTCAACCCTCAGGCCTCACCGGCGCCGTGGGCTCGCGCCCGCGCCATTGCGGCCCCTGTCTCGGGGTCTTCGTTGTTGCGCCGCAGGAACTCCTGCAGCAGGTCGCCGTGCTGAGCCCAGACCCGGTGCCGACGCACCTTCAGCGTCGCGGTCAGCGTGCCGTCATCCATCGTGAACTCCGGGAGAACCACCACGTCTTTCGGACGCTGGAACGGCGCCAGATGTTCCGTGCGCTCACGCACCTGCCGGCGCAGCGTCTCCAGCCGCTCGGCCTCGGGCAGGGCCTCGTACTTCTCGGCGTCGACATTGACCGCGACGTAGACGTTCTTGCAGCGGTCGCCGAACACCATCGCCTCGTTCACCAGCGGTGCGGTCTTGATGGCATCCTCGACGTGTTCGGGATGGAGCTTCTCACCGCCGAACAGCACGATCATATTGCTCTTGCGGCCGTCGAGGAACAGATAGCCATCGGCGTCGACATAGCCGACGTCGCCGGTATGAAGCCAGCCGTTCTCGAGGGTCTTGGCGCTGTCGTCGCGATGGCGCCAATAGCCCTTCATGACGCAATCGCCGCGCACCAGCAGCTCGCCGTGCAGGTCCTTGCCGAGGCGCCCCGCCTCGTCGCGGAAGGTGTAGTCGCCCCCGCCGGCCGGCGTCACCCACGACAGCATCGTGCCGCAACTCCCGAAGCGTACCAGGCCCTCGGCACTGGTGCTGATGATCGGCGTCGCCTCGGTCAGGCCGTAGCCCTGGTACAGGGGCACGCCGAGACTCTGGAAGAAGACCTGCACCTCGACATCCAGCGGCGCACCGCCATTCATGAAGAAGCGCAGATGACCGCCAAAGGCAGCCCGGACCTTCCGAAACAGCACCGGATCGTAGACCAGGCGGTGCAACACTCGCCGTACCAGGCGCATGCCCACGCCACTCTCGGCGCTCAGGGCACCCCGGGCGTTCGCCATCGCCAGAGCGAAGATCTGCTGCGCCCGCGGCGGCTTCTCGCTGATCTTCTTCTGAATGCTCGCCATCAGGACCGTCGCAATCCGCGGCACCACCAGCACCACGGTCGGCTGGTACGAGCCGATGTTCTTCGCGAAGTCCTTCTTGTCCTTGGGAATCGAGATGCGGTAGCCGGCCATCACGCTCATGATGACCTCGCCAACCAGGCCGTAGCTGTGCCAGTAGGGCAGCAGCGACATGAGGTTATCGCCCGGACCCAGATCGACGCGGTCCAGCGCCGAACGGGCATTGGCGAGGATGTTCCGATGCGTCAGCATGACGCCCTTGGGCATGCCGGTCGAGCCGCTGGTGTAGACCAGGGCAGCGACCTCCTCTGGCGGCACAGACACCGGATCGTCCTGGCGGCCGTCATGCGCCCAGGCGACCTCGAAGAGCTCCACGGGGACGTCGCCGGCCGCGCCGCGGACCTTGTCCGCAAAGGCCGCCTCGGTCAGCAGCAGCGATGGGCCGCAGTCACGGATGACGAAGCCCAGCTCGAGGTCGGCAAAGGCCTCCGAGATCGGCACGGCAATCGCCCCCACCCACCAGATGGCATAGAAGGCAACAACCTGGTCGGGACACTTGGCCGCAATGAAGCCGACCCGGTCGCCGGTGGTGACGCCGCGCTGACGCAGAAAGCCGGCCCAGCGCTGTACGTCCGCCAGGATGTCGTTGTACGAGCGATGCCGCAGAGAACCCGCCGCCAGACTCGTCAGGAAGGGCTTGCCTGGACTCTCGGCACATCGCCGGAGCAAGAGCTCGGGTAGATTCATGGGCTGTGCATCCTGCCGTCACCTCGATGCTCGTCTGCAGCCGCGGACCGGTGGCGACCCGGTGCGACCCCTCGGAAAACAAGGCCCAACCGTGGCCGAGGCGACCACGGTTGGGCATGGTCACCGCATGGCCGGGGGTACTGTACCCTCATCTGGCCGCGCCGACACCCCATAGCCTGATCAATTCCCATCGCAGCCCTTGCCCGCACCCCAAGGGGGCGGGGGTCGGGGGGGCCTGAGTCCGGTGTTGGGCGTTGGACGTTGGGCGTTCAGCGTTCGGCGTTTCCTTTCCCGTGGGGCGCGGGTCAGAAACGTGTCAGAGAAGCGAGGTTCCGGCGGGCAGTGCTGCGAAGGGTCCCGGCGGCCCGCGGCACTCCATGGATCAGGCGTTGACGGCGGGATGCCCGAAGCTCGGCCTGTCCACGAGACGGCGTGCGGCACGTGACGTCGCCAGGCCGGCAACGCCGGGGGACGGCTCGGCGCGGCGTACCGGACATGACGCGCCGGAACGACGCATCCTGACGCGAGCGTCCCGGCGCGCGTCCGGCGGGCCATCAGTGCATGACGGCGTAGGAGAGGATGTTCACGCCGAGGGCGAGGGCGTCCTGCGAGCTGAGGCCGCAGCAGTACGGGCACTGCGCCAGCTCCCAGCCGCAGGAGAGGCCGTGCGGCGAGTAGATCACCGCCAGGCTGGCGCCGATCTGCGCGCCGTACAGCTCGGTCTTGGCACGGCCATCGACGGCGAGCTTCTGCGCCAGCGCCGGGAGCGGCTGCACGCTCGAGCACTGGTTCGGGAACAGGAACAGCGGGTGGTTCTCCGGAAGCCTCTCGAGCTTCTGACCATTGAGAACCGCCGCAATCTCGTTGCGGAACGAGCGGTCGAAGGCCTCGCGACCACAGCAGGCCTCCGCCACCAGGATGCCGCCGCGCATGAGGTACTGCCGGAGCGTGCTGCGCTCGGCCGCCGTGAGCTCGAAGTCCTGGTGGCCGGTGAGATACACGAACGGGACCTCGAACAGCCGCGGCGAGTCCAGGGCAACCTCTTCACGCTCGAAGCGCACCGGCGTCTTCGTCTGCTCGTGGAAGGCGTTCAG
>JAGVUW010000368.1 GCA_019136035.1 Verrucomicrobiota bacterium
CTGCACCGTAACGGCCGCTGGCATCTGCTCTTCCCCCACAGTGTCCCAGCTTGACGAACCCCACGGCGCATGGCCAGCACCGAGGGCACTCCCCTACGGAACGGACATGCGCCCTGTTTCACGTCCGGTTCTGGCACCCCCTTCAGGGTGCGTGATACGGGGTTCGCGATTCCGGGGGTCGTGCTCTCGCGCGACCCCCGGCTACGATCTGGCACCCCTCCAGGGTGACCAGGCGAGCGCTGACGCGACCGTCGCACAGCCCCGCCGGCGGCGCGGGCTGCCTCTCGTCCGCTTCTGGCACCCCTCCGAGGCGACCAGGCGAGCGCTGACGCGACCCTCGAACCGCCCCGCCGGCGAGCCGGGCTGTCTCAGGGCGCCGCGGCGGCGGGCGGCCGACGCAGGAGCAGCGTGGCCGCGGCCGGGTGGCTGAGGCGACGATGCGTCTCGAGAAGCTCCGGGTAGGCCGCCGCCGGCAGGATCGCCGGGCGCAGGTCGACCTCGTGGACCACCTGCAGCCGGCCGGGCTCGGGCCGCGTCACGCGGGTGCGGACCGAGCCGGCCTGCTCGGGGGCATCCCAAACCAGGTCCTGCGGCTGCAGGACGACCTCGTTGAACTCCGGCGGGAGCGCCACCTCGAAGGCCAGGCGCAGCCGCCGCGGTGCCGCCCAGAAGAGCGGCTCGCGACGCGTGTCGGCGCGCAGGCCCATGAGCTGGCGCAGGCTGCGCGGCAGGTTCAGGGTCAGGTAGTCGCCATCGCGCACCGCCATCGCCCGCACCCAGGCCGAGAAGCCCTCCTGGCCGGGCTGGGCCGTGAAGTCGGTGAGGAGCTCGCTGCGCGCGTCGGCGCTCTGTGACAGCCCCGCGATCGCCTCCTCGAAGTAGCGCCGGCGCTCCTCCGGCGGCATCTCGCTGAAACGCCGGTTCTCCGCGGCGTAGAGCCCGCCGCGGCTCTGGCGGCGGTAGCGCACCTCGGCATCGCCGGCGGCGTCGAGGCTGATGACGTACTCGATCTCCTCGGCGTCACGACTGCCCTCCAGGGCCTCGATGCGCTCGAGACGACCGCGACGCAGGGCCAGGCCGAGACGGCCGTCGTGCGGCGTCGAGCCCAGCGCGGCGTACTGGTGCGTGTCGTTGAGATAGACCACGCCCAGACCCGGAACCTTCACCCGCACCAGCACCGTCGGGAACAGCCCGGGGTCGGGGTACTGCCGCGCCGCCGCCTCGCACACCGGCACCGGCGCCACCGCCGCCGCGAGGACCCACTCCGGCCGGAAGCCGGCCGCACGCAGCAGGGCGCCGAGGAGCACCGCCACGTCTGCGGTGTTGCCATAGCCATCGCGCAGGGTCACACCGGCGGCGCTGATGGCAGCCGTCGGCAGCTCGGCCAGACTCGGGCCGGCCAGGCGTACGCGCGTGACCACCAGGTCGCGCAACGACTGCACCAACGCGGCGGGATCCTGGTGGCGCTCACGCGCCTTGCCGGCCAGGAGGCGCACATCCAGACCGCCCTCGGCGGCGCGGTCCATGGCACGGCGCAGCTCCCGCGCGTAGTCCTTCCAGTCGCCGGCGCTGATCAGCACCGTCGGCACCAGGCACTCCAGCGGCGGCAGGCCGTCCTCACGCACCACCGCCGGCTGGTCGAGCACCGTCCACTCGGTCTCGACGATGTTGCCCTGCCGGCGACGCGTGCTCTGGATCGCATCGCCGTCCGGCGTCAGCAGGCCGCCGTGGACCTCGCCCAGGCGCACCGCCAGGCCGGCCGGGGCGCGCAGGCGGAGCACCTGCCGCTCGGCCGGATCGAAGCCGCCAAAGCGATGCTGCGTCGCAAAGAACGGCCCCCCGGCGGCGGTGTAGCGGACCTCGACCTCGAGGGTGCAGCCGACCTCGACCCCAGGCAGACTCGCCACCAGCGTCCGGCCGGCCGGGTAGCGCGGCGCCGAGGCCACCCAGGACGCGTCCATGGTGTTGATCTCCTCGGGGCTGATGGCCTTGACGGTGCCATCGGCGGCGGTCACCGCGGCGCGCACGACCTCGACCGTCTCCCAGGACGGGTTGTACTGCCAGCTCAACTCGGCGTGGTCCTTCTTGCCCTTGTAGGTCAGGATGCGCCGGCGCACGCGGTCCAGGCGGCTCCAGTGCGTGGCGTCCTTTAGATCGATCTCGGTGACGCGCTCAAGCACGACGCTGTCGGCGCCCGCCCAGGTGTCGGCAGCCTTCCGGAAGATCGGCTGCTTGCGGCCCTGAATCTCGAGGGTCTTCAGCGACTCCTTCATCTCGAGGTAGGCGGTCGGGCTGACCTCGGCCGTGTCGATGGTGAAGAGGCCCTTGCCGGTCAGGGCCCGCCCGGACCAGTCGAGGGCGAGGTCCCAGTGCAGCGTCGGGGTGTCCATGGTCTCGAAGGTCGGCAGGGCCGCGGGCTCACCGAGGGCCGCGTCCAGCTCGAGGCGGAACTCCTCCCTGACCCCGCAGGCGTACTCGGTCAGGAAGGGAAAGCGGCGTTCCTTGAGGCCGGCGTCGCGGAGGATGAAGTTGACCATACCGATGCCGGTGCCGAGGCGCGGCAGGGGTATGAGGTGCGTCGTGCCGTCGGAGACCGGCACGGCCTCGGCCTCGAAGCCGAGGGTGACCTCGAGGGGCTCCTCGGTGTTGCGCAGGTCGCTGGGAAGGATGCTGAAGGCGGTCAGGTGCGCCCCGGCGGCCAGGCGCTTCACCGCGCCCTCGAAGAAGCGCCGACGCTCCTCGGGGCTGACGCTGGCGAAGTAGCCGCGGTAGGCGTTGTCGTTGATGCCGTCGAAACGCAGGGCGCTCTGGCCGCGCAGGGCCCCGGCGGCATCGAGGCGGGCCTCGGTGCGCACCTGCACCAGGTTGGCCGTCGCCGGCGTGATCGGCGAGGTCCGCAGGCTGTCGCCCTCGGGGCGCGCCACCAGGTAGCTCTGGTTGCCGAGGTAGGCCGGGAAGAGGTCCTTGGTATTCTCGTCGGTCGGATCCATGAGGATAACCGAGCCATCCTCGGCCAGCGCCGCCGCGATGGCGTGGTTGAAGAACGGCTGCGGCACCTCGGCGTCCTTGCGCGGGCCGTTGTGGATCAGCACCGGGAAGGCCGTGATGTCGGCCAGGCGCAGCATCGCCACCAGGAGCGCCGCCTTGTCGCGGCAGACGCCATGGCGGTTCTCGAAGGTCAGCGCGACGTCATGCGGCTCGTAGCCGGGCGCCTCCTTCTCCACGGTGATGCCCATGTAGCGGATCTGCTGCGAGACAAAACGGAAGATGGCCCGCAGGCGCGCCTCGCGCTCGGTCAGGCCCGCGACCAGCTCGGATACCTTCGCCTGCATCGCCGGCGTCGTGCGCAGGTGCGGCTCGGAGAGCTCCCAGTACCAGCGCGAGAGGTACTCCCAGTCGGGAATCGTGCTCACCAGCAGACGCTGCACGACCGTGTACAGGGGCGGCATGCGCGGCTCGGCGTACATCTGCGCCACATCCCGGACCGCCCAGCGGTAGACCAGGCGCTCGGGCGTGTCGTGGCGCGTGTGCTCGAGCGTCCCCGGGATCTCGGCCTTCACCGCGACACTGCGCAGGGGCAGCTCGCGCGGCGCCCGCACTTCGTAGGTGTAGCGCAGAATCGGGCTGGTGTACTCCAGGATCTGGTAGTCGCTGAAGGTCCCCGGCACCCGCGGCTTGACCAAGTCCTCCCGCGCCACGTAGCGCACCAGGTCGCCCGGCGACAGCTCCGGCAGGGTCACCTGCAGGACCTTGGAGTCCGGGTTGTAGATGTTCGACTCCATCTGGCTCGGATCGACCATGACCCGGCTCTGCGCCTCCAGGTCGACCGCGATGACACGGCCGTCCGGCTTGATGACCTGCACCAGCACGAACGAGGCGGTCCCGAAGGGCAGGGTGAAGTGCCGCGTCAGGACCTGCTGATCGCGACGGCCCTTCTCGGTGAGGACCTTGATGCAGGTGTCGTCGAGCGTGACCGCGGTGCCGTCAGCCTGGTACTCGCACACGATCATGTCATCGAT
>JAGVUW010000758.1 GCA_019136035.1 Verrucomicrobiota bacterium
TCGTTCAGGAGGCCGCCGTGGCAGAGGAGGCAGAGACGCGCCAGGACGTGGAGGTGGATCCGGTCGTCCTGACAGCAGACCAGGAAGAAGATGTCGGTCTTGCTGCCGTCGGGAGCGCCGAAGGGTATGGCCGAGGGCGTCCGGCCGATGCAGAGGAACGAGTCTTCGAACATGTACGGGTCGTGGTGTCGCGGGTGGAGGACGGCGGCGCCGCCCTCGATGCCGGTCGAGCAGAGCTCCTCGCGCTGGCGGAGGCCCTCGAGGAGGTCATCGGGGTCGTAGAGGTAGCCGGTGCGCTCGGCCACGGCGGTCATGGCCCGGAGCACGGCGGCCTTGGAGCGTCCCTGGATGGCGGGTTCCATGAACTCGGGATCGGTGAGGTCGGTGACGATGGCCGTGTCGGGGGAGGTGTCACGCGGGCGCGGTTTGCCACGGCGGTGGTAGTCAGCGAGGGGCTTGCCCTGCAGGCCGAGGATGCGCTGGGAGGCCCAGAGCTTGAGGCGGCCGCGGCGGAAGCTCAGGCGGTCGCCCTGCAGTTCGCAGGGGATGTCGCCACGCACGGCGAAGGCGCGCAGGTCGGAGGCGTCGATGTGGAGGAACTCGGCGGCCTCCTCGAGGCTCATCAAGGTATGCGGCATGCTCGGACTCTCCGCGGCCGATACGCCCAAGGCGCAGGAGCCAAGGCAGTACCATAGCGCCATTCCGGCGGAATGCCGCCTGGCGAGCGTTGTGTGAGAGCCGGGGACAGGGACACTGGGGACACTGGGGAGGGGAACGCCCAACGGCGAACGCCCAACGGCGAACGCCCAACGGCGAACGCCCAACGGCGAACGCCCAACGGCGAACGCCCAACGGCGAACGCCCAACGGCGAACGCCCAACGGCGAACGCCGAACGCCCAACGGCGAACGGCCAACGCCCACCGCTGACGTGGGCGGGGGAGGCTGGGGGGGGCGATGGGGCACTGGGGAGGCACAGCGGCGCCGTGGCGTCATCGCCAGCGGGATGGCCGTCGCGTTCTGGCAGGGGCCGCGGATGTCGGCATATTAGGGGCGGGTGTCGGCGGGCGCGGCCCGGTCTATCGGGCGGCCCGTTCTGGTGATCTCAGCAGCGGAGTTACCTCGGGTGAACAACATCAGCGGTTTCATCCTGGCGGCGGGCGAGGGGCGGCGGTTGCGTCCGGCGACGCTGACGCGTCCGAAGGCCCTGGTGCCGTTCTGCGGCGTGCCGCTTCTGGAGTTGGCGGCGAGTCAGCTCAGCGCTCTGGGCCTGCAGGCGATGGCGGTGAACGTCTCGTACCAGGGCGAGCGCGTGTACGAAGCCGCGGCGCGCCTGGGTCGCGAGCATGGCTGGGACCTGCGGCTGTCTTCCGAGGACACCCTTCTGGAGACGGGCGGCGGTCTGCGTTACGGGATGCGGCTGTTGCCCGACGCCGAGCACATCCTGGTGCACAATGTCGACATCGTTCTGGACTACGACCTGCGGCGGCTGGTCGAGCAGCACCTTTCCCGGCAGGCCATGGCGACGGTGCTGCTGATTCCCGGGAAGGGGCCGCGCACGGTCGAGATCGAGCCCGGCGGTCGTGTCATCGAGTTCCGTCGCGGCGCGATGGGCGGGCGTTACACCTTTGCCGGGGTGCACATCTTCCGTCGCGAGGCGTTGCGCTGGCTGCCGGACGAGCCGGCGCCGTCGATCATTGCCGCCTATCAGAATGCCCTTCGTGATGGCCAGTTGGTCCAGGGCGTGCCGGTGGACGAGGGCGCCTACTGGGCCGACCTGGGGACGGCCCCGCAGTACATCCGTGCGCACGGCGAGATTGCCGACTGTGCGTTGCGCTACCACCCGCGCATGCAGCAGGCGCAGGCCGAGCAGTCGCGTCGGCGTGCCGAGCTGGAGGCGCGCGGGGTGCAGTGCACGGGGGCGCTGGGTCTGGGTGTCGGCCTGGGTGTGCCCGCCGGCAGCCAGTTGCACAACGTCGTGCTCTGGGACTACACCCGGCTGCCGCGGCCGCTCCTCTATGCCGACGCCATCTTCGTCGGCGACGACGTCCCGCCGGCGCGGCCGGTGGACGGCTCGCGTCAGCCCGATCCGCGCGTCTTTGTCTCGCTGGACATGGATCCGTCCGAGACGCGGGTGACGCCGTTGCAGAAGCAGGGCAGCGGCCGGCGCTACTGCCGTCTGGACGACGGCCGTCAGTCATGGATCTGGTGTGCCTACAACCCGGACCGTCGTGAGAATGCCGGCTTTGCGGCCTGTGCCGACTTCCTGCGCCGGCTGAATGTGCACGTGCCGGCGGTCCACCTGCATCTGGGTGACGCCTGCGAGCTGGTCTCGCGCGATCTCGGCCAGGACGTACTGGTGCGGGCCGAGGGTGCCCAGACGACGGTCGACTGCCTGTTCCAGGTCGTGCGGCAGATCGCCCGGCTGCATGTGCTCGGCGACCAGGCCGCGCGGCTCGAGGAGCTGCCCCTGCAGCGCGGCTTCACGAAGGGCCTCTACGACTGGGAACGCGACTACTTCCGCGAGCACATCCTCGGCGGTCTGCTGGGGCGGCCGGACCTCTGGGGGCTGGCCGCCAGCGACTACTGCGCCCTGCGCGACACGCTCCTGCGGCAGCCCCTGGTGCCGGTGCATCGCGATCTGCAGAGCGCCAACATCATGATCGTCGAGGGCGAGGCCTACCTCATCGATTTCCAGGGCATGCGCCTCGGCTGTGCCGCCTACGACCTCGGGTCGCTCCTCTACGACTCCTACCAGGAGAAGGTGATCACGCCCGAGCTGCGCCGGCAGGTCTGGCGGCAGTACTGCGCCGAGGTCAGGCATCTGGGCGGCACGCCGCCGCCCGACCGGCTGCTGCAGACGGCGGCGATACAGCGGCTGCTGCAGGCTCTCGGCGCCTACGGCAAGCTCTGGATCCGCGACGGCCTGGACTGGTACCGGCAGTTTGTCCTGCCCGGCTTCCGGCTCATGCTGGCGGCCACCGAGGAGGTCAACGCCTTCCCCGGCATCCAGAGCATGGCGCGCCAGGCGATGCGGCTGGCGGGTGAGAAGCTGGGGCGCTGTCCGGTCGAGCCGTGAGCCGTGGCGCGGGGCGCGGCGTGGCCGGAGGGCATGGGATAGGTTTCGATCGCGAGGGTGCGGTCAGTCCTGGGGGAGGTCGCCGAGGGCGATGCCGCGGCGTTCGAGGAGGGAGCTCTCGAGGCGGTAGAGCGTGGTCAGGGCGTGGAGGAGGTTGACGACGGCCTCGACCTCGACGATCTGGCTGGCGAGGAGGTCGCGCTGGGCCTGGGCCACGAGGAAGGACGTCGACTTGCCGACCCGGGATTTCTCGGTTTCGGCGCGCAGGGTCTCCTGACGCAGCCGGCAGGTGGCCGCGCTGGCGGCGACCTGTTCGTGGGTGCTGGCGACACTGACGTAGGCGGTGCGCACGTCCAGCTCGATGAGCTGGGCGAGGTTGGCGAGGGCGGCCTCGGCCTGCTGCTGTCCGAGCACAGCCCGGCGCTGGCTGGCGCGGGCTTCGCGGTTGCCGAGGGCGTACTCGTAGGTCAGTCCGGCGGTGACGGCGTAGGTGTCGTGGGTGCCGAGGTTCCAGAGTGCCTGGGGGAAGGCTCGTGCATAGCCGGTCTTGCCGAGGTTGATGAAGGCATCGAGGCGGGGCAGGAGGCCGTCGCGGGTGCGCACCAGTTCGACGTCCTGGAGGTCGATCTGGAGGCGTGCCTGGGCGAGGTCGGGGCGTCGGGCGAGGGCGAGGGCGACATGGTCGGCAACGGGATCCGGGTCCATGGCGGGTGCCTGGGGCTGGTCGGTGAGGTCGAGGGTGCGGTCCCAGAAGGCGTCGCCGGCGGGGTTGATGAGTCGCAGCAGGCGCAGCCGGCTGATCTTCATGGCGCCATTGGCGCTGATGAGGCCCTGGCGGCGCAGGGGTATCTCGGCCTCGGCGGCGTAGAGCTCGATCTCGGCGGCGGTGCCGGCCGCGATGCGTTCGCGGGTCTCGCGGAGGTACTGCTCGGCGACCTT